>JAFDHF010000006.1 GCA_019308905.1 Deltaproteobacteria bacterium | reverse complement strand
CATAGGA
Source organism: Deltaproteobacteria bacterium (assembly GCA_019308905.1). NCBI lineage: Bacteria > Pseudomonadati > Myxococcota > Myxococcia > Deltaproteobacteria bacterium. The sequence goes on along the minus strand of JAFDHF010000006.1, from coordinate 94,214 downwards.
GGAACCTCCATTTCCACTTCTTCATATCAGCTTCCCCTTGCCTCCCAATAACTTACCTCACTACCCTCCAAAATTCTGGGGAAAGTCCACCCTGTGTTCCTTGACTTTCGGATAAATGATAATACAATTCCTGGGAATCCCCTTTTCGAGCCGGTGAACCCCCCCCGAGGCCTGAACCGGCCTGGTGGGGTTTGTCCCGGCGGAGAATCCATGGACGAGCAGAAGTTGAGACGGCTCCTGGAGGAGGTCAAGGAGGGCGAGCGAACCGTGGAGGAGGCGCTCCATGCCCTCAAGGGATTCCCTTTTGAGGATATCGGAGATGCCGTCGTAGACCATCACCGGCAGCTTCGTCGCGGGTTTCCCGAGGTCATAATGGGAGAAGGGAAGAGCGAGGATCAGATCTCCTCTATTGTACGTAACATGACCGAGAGAGGGGCGAATGTCCTGATTACCCGTGTCGGCGAGGAGAAGGCAAGGGGTCTCCGGGAAGTTTTCCCCGAGATGGAGTACCACAGGAGGTCCAGGACGGCGACCCTTGTGCGGCAGCGTGTCGAGAAAAGGGGGAAGGGCAAGATTCTGATTCTTACGGCCGGGACGGCTGACGTGGAGGTCGGCGAGGAGGCCATGATCACGGCCGAGATGATGGGAAACGAAGTTGAAATGGTCTGCGACGTGGGGGTCGCGGGGATCCATCGACTTTTCCATCACCGTGAGAGAATCATGGGGGCCAATGTCCTCATAGTCGTTGCAGGTATGGAGGGGGCCCTGCCCAGTGTTGTAGGGGGGTTGGTGGATCGCCCTGTCATCGCCGTCCCCACAAGTACCGGGTACGGGGCCAGCTTCAAGGGACTGGCCGCCCTTCTGGGCATGCTGAATTCCTGTGCCGCGGGTGTGACGGTGGTCAACATAGACAACGGCTTCGGTGCGGGATACACGGCCAGCCTGATCAATCGATGCCAGGAGGAGAGATGACGTTTCTTGAAAGACTCGTTGGAGGTCTCCGGCCCCTGGGCAGGTATCTCGTCCCCTTCTCAGGGTTCGATGCCATAGTCTCTCTAGTGCTTGCGATCCTTATCGGTGCGGTGATACTGCAGAACCGGAGGAGAAATCAATCGATAACCTCTGAAGTCGAGAGCCTTATTCGCCGGTACGTCATCTTCAGGGGGCACCGCCAGACCCTTCTGAAGGTCCACCAGGGAGACGAAGAGGTGAAACACGAGATGCTCAGGGCCATCTCCAATAGTTGGAACAATTTTAGAGGTATGCTGGAGGGGTATTCCCAGAACCTCCAGGCAACTGACCGGCGGGCCCGGAACTCCCTCTGTATCCTGGGGCTGCTGCTGGTGCTCAACAGCCTCCGGACCCTTGGATCAGGGACCGTACAGATTGAGGGGGATTGGGGGGTCCTTTTTTTTCTCCTCAGGGAGCTGCCCATGTATCTGTTTCTCCTTACAGGGTTCCTCCTCATAAACATCCAATCCCGCCGGTGGGGGAAACGCCCTCTGGCGAGTTTCGACGGGGAACTGGAGGCCGTCTTTTCCGATACTCAACAGGCCCAGGAGGCCCTGAACAACGAGTTTGATCCCATTGAGGAGTCATTTCAGAAGGAGGTGTCATGGCCAGAGGAATCCTGATTCTTGTCGACTCATTGGAGGTGGAAGCGGAGCTGAACGACTCTCCCACGGCAGAGCTGATCTGGAACAGCCTCCCCATTGAGGCCTCTGCCAACACGTGGGGGGAGGAGATCTACTTCTCCATACCGGTCAAGGCCGAGCTGGAAGAGGGAGCCCGGGACGGGATGGAAAGGGGGGAACTCGGATACTGGCCACCTGGAGACGCTTTTTGCATTTTTTTCGGTCCCACTCCCATGAGCAGGGGAGGGGAGATCCGGGCGGCCAGCCCTGTCAACCCAATCGGGAAGGTACTCGGAGATCCCGGGGTGTTCAAGGGGGTCAGGGCAGGTGCAAGGGTCCGGATCGTGAGACGATGAGAATAGCGTATTTTGACTGTTTTTCAGGGATCTGCGGGAACATGATCCTGGGTGGTCTTTTGGATCTCGGGGTTCCCCGAGCCTTGATGGAGGAGGGACTCGGCCGGCTCGGGCTTGAACCGTTCGAAATCTCGGCCTCCGTGGAGGAAAGGGCCCACCTGAGGGGTACTCACGTATCGGTGAGGATCGGGAACGGGCCGGCCAGGGAGAGGAGCTTCGAACAGATCCGCGACCTCATAGGGAAGAGTTCCCTGAACAGGCGTGTAAAGGAGATGAGCCTTGCCGCCTTCCGGCGGTTGGCCGTGGCCGAGGGAATGGTACACCGGGAGGAGCCCGATAGGGTTCATTTTCACGAGGTGGGTGCAGTCGACTCGATTGTAGATATCGTCGGTGCCTTTATCGGAGTCGACTATCTCGGGCTCGAAGGGGTCTATGTCTCCAGAATCCCCTTGGGCAGGGGCATGGTCTCGTCGCGGCACGGGAGGCTCCCCGTCCCCGCGCCGGCGACACTGGAACTGCTCAAGGATGTTCCGGTCTATGACTCCGGGGTAGAGGCTGAAATGGTCACACCCACCGGGGCGGCGTGGATCACGACCCTGGCCAGAGAGTTCGGGATCCTACCTGACATGAGGATCGAAAGGGTCGGATACGGCCTGGGTGACAGGGATCTGGGAAGCATTCCCAATGTGCTCCGGATTCTCCTCGGGGAGCCGGCATTGTCCCCTGTCCAGGACAGGGTTTTGGTGGTGGAGACGGACATCGATGACATGAATCCCGAATTCTTCGAACCCCTTATGGAGAGGCTCTTCAGCCGGGGCGCCCTGGACGTTGCTTTCCTTCCTATCCAGATGAAAAAGAGCCGGCCGGGTGTAATGGTGAGGGTGATCTGCGAGGAACCGTTACGGGAGCGTATTGTAGAGACCATCCTGCAGGAATCGACGAGCATCGGGGTCCGGTATTTCCCGGTCCAGAGAGGAAAGCTCGAGCGGAGGATTGAACAGGTCGAGACCCCCTTTGGGGTCGTGAGAGTCAAGGTCTCTCAGGACCGAAGCGGGAAGATCCGGCGTCTCTCCCCAGAATACGAAGACTGCCTCCGCCTCAGCAAAGAGACAGGAAACCCTATCATCGAAATCTACCAGGAGACTCTCCTCGCAGCCAGAAAGGCCGTTACAGGGAGGTGAGGGGGGTGGGAAGAGGTCAGCCCTCGTCTCCCCTCAGGGGCCTCGCTGCCTGGGCCTGTTTGAGCATGATGCGCCTCACCAGGGCTCTGAGTTCCCCATCCTCGATCTGTTCGAGGTGGCCTTCCATTTCTGCGCTTAGGGTCGTCTCCTGCTTTTCCTTCTCATCGTCGCGCTCTTCTGGAGGGGTCTGGCAGGGGGGGAGAACCTCACCGAGAGAGAACCGGATCTCCTTGATCAGGGCACCCTTGACAACCCTGTGGATCCTCTCCAGCAGCATGGGCTTCATGGTCTGGAGCTGCTGCATCCAGGTGGAACTCGAGACCCTGACAAAGAGAATCCGGTTTCTAAGTCTTTCAGGCTGGGCCTTTCCGGCGATCCTATCCCCTACGATTTCCTGCCACAAAGGCCAGATCCGATAGGTATCCAGCCTGGTGTCGAGGTCCATCCTTCGGAGAGTCCTCCGCAGGACCTTATCGAGCCTGTGTATTTTCTTGGCCATCGCCTTGGGAAAGGTCTATCCGGGGGAACAGAGGGGCCCCCCTCTGTACAGACCGGCCGGGCCGGATCTCGCCCCACTTCTCCATGTCTTGGAAAGACCGGCTGTGAATGCTACCCTCCATACCCAGCTGGGTCCAGATCTTCTCTCCTGTATCGGGTACGAATGGGAGGAGGAGGAAGGCAACGATCCTCAAACATTCCAGCGTATTGTAAAGGACCGTTGCGAGGCGGCCGCCTTGGTCCGGGTTTTTTGCCAGGTTCCACGGCGCTGTCTCGTCGATATACTTGTTCACCCGGCCGATGAGATCCCAGATGACCATGAGGGCCTTATGAAAGGCGAGATCCACCATTTCGCCTACAAAGGAGCGCATGGTCTCCATGGCCCGCCCGATAAGCTCCTGGTCTGGGCCTTCCAGCCCTCCGGGTTCGGGGATTTTCCCTTTGCAGTACTTGACGACCATCGCCAGGCTTCGACTCAGGAGGTTTCCAAGGTCGTTGGCCAGGTCCGCGTTCAGCCTGCTTACCAGGGCTGATTCGCTGAAATTGGCGTCCAGCCCGAAGACCATTTCCCTCATGAGGAAGTACCGGAAGGCATCCAGGCCGTATCTCTTCTCCAGGTCGAGAGGACTGACAATCTCCCCCCGGCTCTTGGACATCTTGCCGCCCTGGATGTTCCAGTAGCCGTGGACGTTGAGGTGCAAATAGGGCCCGATTCCAGCGGCTTTGAGCATGGTCGGCCAGTAGATGCCGTGGGGGATGAGAATATCCTTGGCAATCAAATGGTTGGCCACAGGCCAGAACTTCAGGAACTTCGGATCAGAGGGATACCCTATGGCCGAGACGTAATTGATGAGGGCATCGAACCATACATAGGTGACGTAATCCGAGTCGAAGGGGAGGGGAATCCCCCATGAGAGGCGTGTCTTGGGCCGGGAGATACAGAGGTCTTCCAGCGGGGACTCGAGGGAAGAGAGCAGCTTGTTTCTGTATCTTTCCGGCCGGATGAAGTCGGGGTTCTGCCGGATGTGATCGACCAGCCACTCCTGGTACTTGCTCATGGCGAAGAAGTAGTTGTTCTCCTTCCGAAATTCAGGCTCCTTCCGGTGGTCGGGACATTTCCCGTCCACCAGTTCGCTCTCCGTGATAAACCGTTCGCACCCCACACAGTAGTACCCTGCATACTCTCCAAAATAGATGTCCCCCTTTTCGTAGACCTCCTGGAGGATCAATCGGACGACCCGCTTGTGTGCCTCGTCTGTGGTCCGGATAAAGTGATCGTTCGAGATATTCAACCGGGGCCAGAGGGCGCGGAACAGGCCGCTTATCTCATCCGTGTAGGTCTTTGGGTCCATCCCCCTCTGGCTCGCCGCCTGGACGACCTTGTCCCCGTGCTCGTCGGTGCCGGTAAGAAAGAACGTATCATCGCCCATGAGCCGATGGAACCTAGCAAGTACGTCGCCCACGATAGTAGTGTAAGCATGTCCGAGATGGGGAGGAGCATTTACGTAATAGATCGGAGTCGTCACGTAGAAGGCCTTTGGCTTATCCATTGGTCATCCTTTCGGGTAGCGGATGTCTTCACAGGCAACAGTCACTTCTGCTCCGGATTCCAACTCAACTGTAAGGGTCCGATTCATGATATTCTGGCGGATGACCTTGCCCTCTCCATGGCTTGTCGTCACCCTCTTGCCCGTCTTGGGAAGGCCCTTTTTCAGCTCGCAGTAAGAATGGTATTCGTAAGCCAGGCAACACATGAGGCGGCCGCAGGCACCGGAGATCTTGGTAGGATTGAGGGCGAGATTCTGTTCTTTGGCCATCTTGACGGAAACCAGGTCGAAGCTGTTCAGGAACCTGGCGCAGCAAAACTCCCTGCCGCAGGGCCCGACCCCGCCGGTCATCTTCGCCTCGTCTCTAACCCCGATCTGTCTCATCTCGATTCTGGTCCTAAACCGCCCGGCCAGGTCCTTGACCAGCTCTCTGAAATCCACCCGTTTCTCTGAGGTGAAGTAGAAGATAGCCTTGCTCCGGTCGAAAAAGAACTCGACCCGGACGAGTTTCATATTGAGGTTTCTCGCCTTGATCCTCTCCAGGCAGAAGAGGAAACCCTCCCGCTCCAAGGCCCGATTGCTTTGGTCCTGGATAAGATCCTGTTCCGTCGCTTTCCTGGTTACCTTTTTCAGTGTCTTGAGAAGGGATTTCTTCTCTTTCTCCCTCGGCTCAATGGCCACCCTGCCGAGGCAGACTCCCTTGCCGGTCTCCACCAGGACGGGGTCCCCCTTGTTGAGGTCTAGATCCAGGGCGTCAAAGTCATGGACCTTGCCGCTGCCAAGCCTAACACCAACCACCCGAATCATTCTCGTCTCCTCTGGGCACCAACGCCATGCCGGAATCCCATCATCTCAGCTGGAGCACGAGGTTCTCGACGGCCAGAAGTCTGTTCACATTCGCCCTCAGAGCCTTTAGGGTCCGGTTGATCGCGTCTATTCTCCGGATCAGGGACCACCGTGAACTCCTAGACGCCCTCTCCCTTGCCTCCTGATAGAAGTCCCGGTTGATCAGGCGGCTGGGATCGTCCTCGATCTGGCAGACGAGGAGGTCCCTGTACCATGAAGCCATGACGAGAGAAACCAGAGGGAAATCCTCCCCGAAATCCGCGAGCGATTCCGCCAGTGTGAAAGCTCGGTTTACATCGCCACGGGGCAGGTCGATGAGGTCCTGAATGATCTTCGGCCTCTTTTGCCAAACCTCGTGATCGAGCAGCTCAAGAGCCCTCCCCAGACTTCCCTGGGAGAGTTCTGCCAGGGTCTTTGCCTCCCCTTCCCCTATGGAAGAGCGCCTTCTGATCTCCCCTGCCAGCCGGTCGACCGGCAGGGGGGTGAACTTCAACTGCTGGCACCGGGAGACTATGGTGGGAAGGAGAAGATCCCCTTGGGTCGCCACGAGGATAAGGAGCGTATCCGGTGGGGGTTCCTCAAGGGTTTTCAGGAGCGCGTTGGCTCCTTCTGCCTTCATCCGGTCTGCCCCGTCGAGGATACACACCCGTTTCTTCCCCTCATAGGGGCGAAAGCTGAGGGATCTCTGGAGCTTTCGGATCGTCTCTATCCGGATGAACTGCCCCTCTGGACCCATAACGGAGACATCTGGATGATTCGAATCCTCTATCCTCTTGCAGGAAAGGCACCTGTCGCAGCAGTCCTCTCCTCCCTCCAGACAATTGAGCGCCTTGGCCAGAGTGAGGGCGGTGAGTTTCTTGCCAATCCCTTCCGGCCCGAGGAAGAGATAGGCCTGTGGCAAGTGGCCCCTGGACACGGCCTTCCGGAGCAGCCGGATCGGCCTCTGGTTCCCGATGATCTCTTTGAAGCTCATGGCCTGTTCCCATGTATCTGGGAAAGCACGCGGCCTTGATTTCCCGTCCAGCCCCCTAAATACCCATGGGTTGGATCAGACGGTTCACGGCCCCTCTCAACCTGGGCTCGACGATACCACATATCAGCCGGTGGACTTCCAGTTCTCCTTGAGAGGCGTCGATCACCCTGATCCGATCCGGATCCTCCCGCGCGATCCGCAGATATCCTTCCCTCACCCTTTGGTGAAAGTGGAGGGATTCCCTCTCAAAGCGGTCCTCCCTTGCGGATGGGCTCTTTGCCTTGATCCTGCGAGAAGCCCTCCCCAGTCCCACCTCCACGGGGCAATCGAGCAAAAGGGTGAGGTCAGGGCTGGTTCCCTCCGAGGCGAGCCGGTTCAGATGCTTCACCGTGGCGAGGTCCAATCGACGGGCATAGCCCTGGTAGGCGACCGTGGCATCACAGAACCGGTCACACAGGACAACCCCTCCTCCTCTCAGGGCAGGCCGTATGACCTGTGCCACGTGTTCCGCTCTTGCAGCCTCGTAGAGAAAAAGCTCACCCAGGGCAGTGAGCTCTCGAGTGTCTGAACTCAGAAGGATCCTTCTTATCCGATCACCCAGAGGAGAGCCGCCCGGCTCACGGGTCACCGTACATCGCCAACCCTTCTGGAGAAGAAACCTTTCGAGGTGCTTGATCTGGGTCGTCTTGCCGCTCCCCTCCACCCCCTCAAAGGTTACAAAAAAACCCCTGGAAATAGCAGAACCATCTGGCATCGGTATCGACGCGATCACTCGAAGGTATCGAAAATTCTTTGTAATCATAGGAAATCCGCCCCTCCTTGTCAAGGCAAGAGGAAAGCACGTGGAGTTTCATGGCCTTCGGTCAGCGCCCCTGCCGCGAGCGACGTTGCGGAAGCGGCTGGGTACCCGTCGGGAGTGAGCGGGCGCCGTCACGAGCGGAGTCGAAGGGATGAGGGGGACCCGCCTTCAGGGCATTCGGGCCCGGAGGACCGTAAATGTGATAAAATTCCCGGAGATGGTGCAGGGGGTGAAAGAGATGTACGTGCTTCATAACAGGGGGAGAAGGATCGCCTGCGTGACCGGCAAAGGAGGTATGGACGAGGGGAGGAAAACCCTTGTGTTTGTTCACGGTTCAGGAGGCAGCCACCTCGATTGGAACTACCAGAGGCTCTTCTTTCAGCAAGCCTACAATGTGGTCATGGTGGATCTGCCTGGTCATGGCCGGGCGGGTGGTCAGGGAGAGAGCTCTGTAGAGGCCTATGCGGACCATCTCCTCCATGTGGTCCGGTCATTGAACTGCCGTGTATTCTGCCTCTTCGGTCATTCCCTGGGTGGTGCGATCGCCCAGCGCTTCGCCATTTCTCATGGGGACCTCGTGCAATCCCTGGTGCTGGTGGGGACCGGGGCGCGCCTGAGGGTCCTTCCTGAAATCCTCAACGCGGTGGAGGAGAGATTCGAAGAGGCCGTGGCCAGGATCAGTCAATACGCCTTTTCGAAGAAGGCACCTCGAGACTTGGTTCTGAGGGGCATGGAAGCGATGCTTCGGGAAGAGCCTTCCGTTCTCCTTCACGATCTGAAAGCATGCGACCGATTCGATATCATGGACCGTGTTCGGGAGATCGGAGTTCCTGCACTGGTAGTTACCGGCAGAGAGGACCGACTCACACCACCCAAGTACGCCCGCTATCTCGCCGAGAGAATAGAGGGCGCCACAATGGAGATCGTCGAGGGGGCAGGCCACATGGTGATGTTGGAACAACCCGAGCGGTTCAATCTGTCGGCCTCGAGATTTCTGGAAGGCGTTGAGAGTGGGCGGGAAAACGAAACCTGAGAAGGGGCTAAAGGAGATCGTGGCCGTTGTTCCCAGGGAGGCAAGCGAAGCCGTGGAGAACTTCCTCATCGAATCGGGAGCCATCGGCACGTCCATCGAGAGCTTTGAACTGGAAGGTCCGACCGAGACGGTGCGGGCGTATTTTCCGCAAGGCCGATCGGCGGAGAGACTCGAGGCTCGGCTCGGAGCCTACGTAAAGGCGATCGAGGGATACTTCCCCGGGGAGGTGGGATGGAACTTCTCGGTACAGACCCTGGTTGAAGATGATTGGCAGCAGGCATGGAGGGCCTTTTTCAAGACCAGCAGGGTCAGCCGGCGGATCGTCATCAAGCCCCCGTGGGAGAGCTACGAACCCAAGGGGGAAGAGAGAGTAGTGGAGATCGACCCGGGAATGGCCTTTGGTACGGGTATTCACGAAACGACCAGGCTCTGCCTGGAAGTCCTGGACAGGGAAATCGACCGGAGACTGGGAAAGGCTCGGGCGAGGGTCAAGGACAGGGTCAGCCTCCTCGATGTGGGGACAGGGTCGGGAGTTCTTGCCATAGCAGGAGCCAGGTTGGGGGCCCGGCCCGTGAAGGGGATCGACGTGGATGAGAGAGCCTTGGAGGCGGCCTTCCAGAACGTGAGGCGTAATCGTGTCGAGGAAGTCGTGGAGATCGGTTCAGACCCCTTGGAGGCTGTCAGCGGGCGGTTCGATCTGGTGGTTGCCAACATCGATTTCAAGACACTGGCTCGACTGGAGGGGCCACTCACTGCTCATGTCGCCCCCAGGGGGAGGCTGATCCTGTCCGGGGTGCTCAATGATCAGGTGAGAGCCCTGGCAGGGATCTTTGAAGGAAGGGGGTTCGAGGTGGTGGGAGGAGAGACCGAGGGGGAGTGGTCCTGCCTGGTGCTTAGAAGATTGATGCCCTCTTCTCGGGATTCACCTCCAAGGAGGTACGAGGGTTGAAACTCGAAGGAGGGCTCTTGGAGAGAGGAGATGGCTAGATTCTACGTCGCAGATCCTGTGATGGATCGTGGGGAGATCGTTGTCTCCGGCCCTGAGGCCCATCACATGCAGCGTGTGCTCCGCCTGAAGAGAGGGGACAGGGTCGAGATTTTTGACGGTACGGGAAGACAATACCAGGGTCTGATCGCCCGGCAGGACCGCCGGTCCGTGAGGGTGAAGATTCTGGAGATCAGAGGGGCTGGAGGGGAGGTCCCTTTCAGGGTTGTTATGGGACAGAGCCTGATCAAGGGGGACAAGATGGATTCCGTCATCCAGAAGGCAAGCGAATTGGGCGTATCGGAGCTTGTTCCTTTTGTTTCCTCCCGGTCGATCCCCCGGCTGGACCGGGACAGAAGAGAGGTTCGCATGGGCAGGTGGCGGAAAATCGCAATAGAGTCGTCGAAGCAGTCTGGCCGGCCGATTCCGCTGAGAGTGGAGGATGTGGTGGATTTTCATGAAGCCCTGAGACGACACGCCCGCGGTGCGGTCAGAATCATCCTCTGGGAGAGAGCCCGGAAGGGTCTCAGGTCCTTTTTCAAAGAAAAGGAGGATCCCTTACCTGTTCATGACACGGCATACTTTCTCGTGGGTCCTGAGGGCGGTTTTTCGGAACAAGAGGTCGCGGAAGCCGAGGAGGCCCACTTCGTGGCTGTGAGACTCGGCCCTCGAATCATGAGGGTGGAGACGGCAGGGCTCGCCCTTCTCAGCATTCTCCAATACGAATGGGGGGACTGGGGATAGTCGGTTCAGGCAGGATGGATCTCCTTTGGTACCCCCTCGGTCCGGGAGAGAGAGGGGGTGTGACCCTTCACGGCCAGTGAGGCATCCTCTGAACCAACGGTCTTGGTGTACTTCTGATAGGATTTGCACTCTCCCTGGAATCTGCATTTGCGACGACATACTTCCACGTTCACCTTGGGATGTCCTCTACGCCTTTCACAGATGATATATGCCATAACCTACCTGCCCCATATGTTGAGAATAGTCTATTTATACACCCAATATGTAGAGATGTCAAGAGAGAAAATTAGCCCAGTCGGGAAGACTTCATTTCACTTATCCATGAATTATAATACAAAACGGAGAAAGAATATATAGTCTTCTGGGAAATTCCACGGAATGAAAACAATTTTCTCAATCGAACCGGGCCTTCACTCGCCCGAACCGGAGCCTTTCGATTCCGAGAGGAAGGCCTCTAAAGTTCTCCCCCTCCCCGGCCGATAGAAAGGAGGAATACCACGCTTCAGGAGGAGTCCATGAAGATAAGAAGATCGGTTCTCTACCTCTTGCTGGCCTTGATGGCCCCCACCCTTTCCGGATGCTGGTACGTTGCAGCAGCAGGTGCCGGAGCCACTGCGGGGTATCTCATGAGGGACAAGGGATACAAGGTGCAAAAGCCGATTGAGAAGAAGGCCGAAAGATAGAGGAGATCCAGAAGAGGATCCGGGCTCTCTGTCTGCAATTTCGCTCGAGGACAAGGGGTTTCCAAGAGTTCAGGAAACGCCCTCGGATCGCCCCTTGATTAGATTCGGGGGGTTTGATAGAATCAAAAACACATCTGGTCAGGTAGAATCGCCTTTGAGGCCTTTGCCCAGAAGGGCAGACTCCCGGCTTAGGGAGGCTGCCGGAGGCCAAGGTGAGAGATTGCCTTGAAATCTCTACCGATAACGGCGTCGAGGGCCTGGATATCGGAGAGAAGATCCGGCCACTCCAAAGGGGAAAGGCTCTCACCTGTGGGGGGTTTTCCAGGGCCGTAAGCCTTCAGAAGTCCTTCCTTTCACAAACCGAAAAACGGCTCGTTGTCCGCCTTTTTTCCACCCATTTGAGAATACCGAGTGCCTCGGACCAGGGGTTCGCCTTCTTTTTCCAGGACCCGGACAGTGACAGGGGGGTCGTGGTTGTGCGGAGTTCTGCGAGGAAGCCTCCCGATCCGGAGAGAACCGTGTGGACGGAGGGGGTTCGCTTCTACCAATCCCCGGCTCCCAGGGAACCGGGAGAGGGGATGGAGTCCTTTGGCCCTCGAGGGGGGTCGAGGGGGCGACTGGAATTTCAAGAGGAGAAGCGGTGATAGAGATCCGATTTCACGGTCGCGGTGGGCAGGGGGCTGTGGTGGCGTCCAAACTGCTGGCTTCGGCTTTCTTCAAAGAGGGAAGGTTCGTGCAGTCCTTCCCGGCATTCGGGGTGGAAAGGCGGGGTGCCCCTGTCATGGCGTTTCTGAGAATCGACGACTCTCCCATCCAGTTGCGGACCCGCGTGTACAACCCGGATCACATCGTCGTTCTCGATCCGACCCTCATCGAAGTCGTCGATGTGACGAGCGGGTTGAAGGCCGAAGGATGGATCATACTCAACTCCGACCGGAGGCCAGAGGATTTCAAAAACTTCCCGTCTTTTCGGGTTGCAACGGTCGATGCATCGAGAATCGCCGTGGAAAACGACCTGGGGTCAAGGACCGAGCCCATCGTCAACACAGCCATCCTCGGCGCCTTCTCCAGAGTAACAGCCCTGGTGGGCATTGAGGCGGTTATCCGGTCTATCGAAGAAGCAGCCCCTGCAAGGAAAGAGTCGAATACCAGAGCTGCCTTTGAGGCTTACGAGAAGGCGATCCTTTCCGGCTGAGGCGGCTCTTGAGTCTCGGTGGTCCGGCTCTTACCTGTTCCCGGTCCTCCTTTCAGGAGGGAGCTTCTATGGCGAAGATAGAATACGAGAGGGAATCCCACATGCCCGAGGTCCCCATCTCCCTGGGAGACATGAGGTGGAGCAAGACCGGCAGCTGGCGGTACATGAGGCCCGTCTATGAGGACAAGACCCCGCCCTGTGGTGCGGCCTGTCCTGCCGGAGTCGATGTCGTCCGATTCCTGATGCTGGTGGAATCGGGAAAAGTCAGGGAGAGCTGGCTGGAAATCAAGAAGGAGAACCCCTTCCCAGGTGTGTGTGGGAGGGTCTGCCCTCATCCATGTGAGGCTCAGTGCAACCGGGGTCATTACGATCAACCCGTCTCCATCAACGCTCTTGAGCGATATGTCGCCGACGCGACAAGGCGGGTCAGATTGAGGAATCCGGACCGCCTGGGGAAGCGCTCGGACAGGGTGGCCGTGATCGGTTCCGGTCCCGCAGGGCTCAGTTGTGCCTATCATCTGGCGCTGTTGGGATATCGCCCGGAGGTATTCGAGACTCTCCCTCTTCCCGGGGGGATCTTGAGATTCGGAATTCCGGAGTACCGTCTCCCTGTTGAGACACTGAACAGAGAGATCGCTGACATAGAGGCGCTTGGCGTCAAGATCCGGACAGGCACCCGGGCTGATCGACATTTTTTTGACAAAGAGGGGAAAGCCTATCAGGCGATCTTCGTCGCCACCGGGGCGGGGGTGAGCCGGAAGCTCGGCATACCCGGAGAAGAGGGGAGAGGGGTCATACCTGGGCTCAGCTTTCTCAGGGAGATCAGGATGGGCCGCAGGACCTCGCCTGGACGAAAGGTGGCTGTCATAGGCGGTGGAAACACGGCCCTGGATGCAGCCCGCTCGGCAAAGCGGCTGGGGTCGCACCCTCTGATCCTCTATCGGAGGAGCAGGGAGGAGATGCCGGCCTTTGAGGAAGAGATCGTGGAAGCCCTGGAAGAAGGCATCGATATCGAGTTCCTGGCCCAGCCTGTGCGGATTCTCAGGGAGAGGGGAAGGGTTGCAGGGGTGGAATGTGTGAGGATGCGGCTGGGGGATGTGGACGGGAGCGGTCGAAGGCGACCCCTTGCCATTGAGGGTTCCAACTTCACCGTTGAGGCGGACGGGATCGTCGTTGCCATCGGAGAGTCCCCTGACACGGCTCTCCTGCCCGGTGAAGCCGAACTGGACGGGCGGGCTCTGATCTTGACAGAGACCTCCGGGTGGGAGTCGGGTGGGATCTTCCTCGGAGGGGACCTCGTCTCCCCTGTTCGAACCGTGGCTCATGCCATAGGATCGGGAAAGAGGGGAGCCATCGCCATTGACGCTTTTCTCAGGGGACATGATCCTGCTCGCCTTCTTGAAACAGTCCGGATTGGTGAGACAGGAACCGTCTCCATGAGGAGATACATGGATCCGGGCTGCATTGGCCCGAGCCGCCACGTGGTTTCTTTTGAAGAGCTCAATACCGCGTACTTCCGCTCCATGGGGCGGACCGAAAGAGAGCGTATACCGGCTCCGGAAAGGACCAGCGACTTCAACGAGGTCAACCGCGGGTTTACCCGAGAGGAGGCCAGGTATGAAGCGGAGCGGTGTTTCAAATGCGGCACGTGTAATGATTGTGAAAACTGCTATGTCTTCTGCCCCGATGTCTCTGTCTTGAGAAGTGCGAGAACCCTCGAGCATGCCATCGACTACGACCACTGCAAAGGCTGTGGGATCTGCTTCAGCGAATGCCCCAGGGCTGCCCTCTCCATGGTGGAGGAGGAGAAATGAAGAAGGTCATCACGGGCAACGAGGCGGTGGCATACGGAGTGGCCCTTTCCCGGGTTCAAATGATCGCGGCCTATCCCATTACACCCCAGACGACGATAGTCGAGGAGCTCTCTCAGATGTGTGCGGATGGGAGGCTGAAAGCACGGTTCATCAAGGTGGAGTCCGAACATTCGGCCATGGCGAGCGTCTTGGCATCATGCACGGCCGGCGCCAGGTCCTTTACGGCCACATCCTCCCACGGATTGGCTCTGATGCACGAGATGCTCCATTGGGCGGCAGGGGCAAGGCTCCCCGTGGTCATGGTCAATGTGAACCGGGCGATGGGTCCACCGTGGAACATCTGGAACGATCAGACCGACAGCCTGTCCCAGCGGGATACGGGATGGATCCAGCTTTACTGTGAGAACAACCAGGAAGTTGTGGACACGATCCCTCAGGCCTACCGGATCGCAGAGACCGTGAGGCTTCCGGTCATGGTGGTCCTCGATGCCTTTGTCCTCTCCCACACCGCCGAGGCCACCGAGATTCCCGAGGCTGAACGTATCGATGAGTTTCTTCCCCCCTTTCACGGCCGATTCACGTTGACCGGTCGCCAGCATCAGTCCTTCAATCCCATCGCCACCCCGGACTACTACATGGAGTTTCGCCACAAGATGCAGGAGGCCATGGATCAGGCCAAGGAAGTGGTGAGGGACGCCGATGAGCGGTACGAACGGTTGGTGGGTAGAGGTTACGGAATGATAGAGAAGTATAACTGGGACGGAGCCGATACGGTCCTGGTTACATCGGGAGCGGTGACCGGTACATCGCGCTTTGTCACCGATGAACTCTGCCGCGAGGGACCTCCTGTCGGTCTGCTCAAGATGAAGATGTTCAGGCCCTTTCCGGTCGAGCAGATTCGGGAGGTTTTGGGGGGCGTCCCCAAGGTCGCCGTCCTGGATCGAGGTCTCTCATTCGGTCACAGCGGTTTCTTTGCCGGTGAGATTCGTTCGGCCCTCTGTCGTGAAAAGGAGAGACCCGAGATCTTCGGTTTTGTTACAGGCCTTGGCGGGAGGGACGTGACTCCCGGCATGATACGGGAAATGATCCGCTATACACGGGAGAAAGACCGCCCGGAGGGTGATATCATCTGGGTGGGTTTGAAACGCTGAGGCCGGGACCCTCCATTGCCTGTTGGGGGGCCGTGGGAGGAGGACAATGCGACACTATCAGATTCCTGCCGTGGAACTCCTGGGCCCGGGACACCTGGCCTGTCCCGGGTGTGGTGCTGCAGTGGGTATGCGCCTGGCCCTCAAGGCCCTGGGCAAGAAGACCATCCTCGTGATTCCCGCCTGCTGCTGGTCGATTGTCCCGGGGGCCTTTCCCCATTCGGCCATTGATGTGCCCATCTACAACACGGCGTTCGAGACAGGGGGGGCTGCGGCAGCCGGAATCGTGGCAGCCCTGGATATTCTGGGCGATGAGGAGACGACCGTTGTCACCTGGGCGGGGGACGGAGGGACCTTCGACATCGGTATTCAATCCCTCTCAGGTGCAGCCGAGCGGAACGACAATTTCATTTACATCTGCAATGACAACGAGGCGTATATGAATACCGGCATTCAGCGGAGCTCGGCTACGCCCTATCTGGCCTGGACCACCACCACACCGGCCGGGAATCCCAAGGAGCGTCCCAAGAAGAATATGCTCGAGATCATGGCAGATCACCGGATTCCGTATGTTGCCAGCGTCACCATAGCCTACCCCGAGGACATGATCCGGAAGATAAGAAAGGCCAAGAGTATCTACGGAACCAAATTCATACATCTCCTCTCCCCCTGCCCCCCTGGGTGGCGGATTCCCTCTGAAAAAGTGGTCCATGTGTCGCGGCTGGCCGTGAGGGCCAGGGTGTTTCCCCTCTTGGAGATCGAGGACGGCGAGCGATACACCGTGAACGTCCATCCGGACGCTATTCCCGTGAGGGAGTATCTGAAAGCTCAGGGCCGCTTCAGCCACCTGACGGAGGAACAGATCGACGAGATCCAGTCGAATGTAGACCGGGAGTGGAGGCGACTCCTCAAACGCACCCAGTTCAGTTCGGCCGTTTTCGATGTAGCCCGCCGGTAGGGCAGGGGCTAAGCAGAATAGAGCAAGGGGATACGGACAGAGACGGACTCACCTGAGTCCCATCACGGCGGGCTCACACCCTGATGCTGCTTGTTCCTCCCTGAGCCTTTCCGCTTCTCTCCGGTAACGGGCGATGATCCTGTCGGCATACCCCGGATCGTTGTCCCCGTATGTCTTCTCAACGAACCGCATGGCCCGCTGGAGAGTGGCCAGCCTGGCCCGGATCATCTCGCATTTCCGGAGCCCCCAGCGCATCTCGACCGGGTCGTCAGGGTCGTAGGAGAGCCATTGCCTGTTTCTGTATATCTGGAGCAGATCGATGGTCTTGTTGTTCCCGATGTCGAACGTGGTGGCCTCCATGCGGGCCAGAAAGGGCTTTGGATCGAGGTGGTTCTGCTTCACGATGGTATCGAAATACGAGAAGAGAAGGCGGATCTTTCGGTCTCTGAGGGGCGTGCTGTAGGTCTCCCACATGTCGGATCCTTCCGGGCAGGGTTTCTGGGAACAGTAACCGTAGCCGCTCAGGACGATCCGGACCCGCTCGTCGAGCATCTTGACGATATAGTCTATGACCCGCTCGGCCTTCTGCTCCGGGTCGTGCTGCCGCGGATCGATCCGCCGGGCCACGGCATCGACGTAGATGGGGGTGTCACGGAAAAAGTCCGGGCGGTACTGTTCCTCGGAATAGGCGGGCTGCTTCTGCCTCTCAAGGTACCGCCAACTGCCGTCCACCTTTTCCAGCCAACGGAACTTGAGCAGGCCCGACTGGTTGGCCGCATTGGGACTGTGCATCAGAAAGTCTCTCAGTTTCAGTTTCTGAATCTTCACCGGGAGCGATGCCTCCCAGGTTTGAAGGGGGTGAATCGTGCTGCCGTCAAGGACCACCCGGGCAATGACGCCTGTATGAGCTTCCGTGGATAGGAAGACCGTGCCCGGAGTCACGTAGGCAGGAACCACCCGGATGGGATAGGTGTCATTGGGGATCGACTCCGTTGTGGTGAGTGACAGAACCGCGGCCAGAGCGGCTCGGAAGCGGGGGTCTTTGTCCCATCTCGAGTGGGAGGGGAGCCTGTCCCAGTCGCTCGACCAGTTTCCGATAAACCTCCCGTACTTCCCGGTGGCAGCAGCAGGCAACCTCCTTATTCGGGAATAGATCCAGCGGAGTCCGTAGGGAACATCGGCGCAGTCGACGGGTATCCTATGGTTGATAAAGAAGTTCTCGTCCACATATTCGGAGATCCAGGCTCCATATCTCAGCTCTTCCTCCATGGTCCACTGCTGCGTTGCGTGCCATACCTCCGCACGCGCCGCAGGGGCAAGCGCCACACCCGCAAATAGGGCGATGGCGTAAAGGACTCTCTTCATGGTCGCTTCTCTCCTCCCAGCCGGTCTTCCAGGGTCTGGATCCGTCTTTCCAAACCCGACAATCGTCTTCCCGTCAGCTCCTCGTACCGCTCAAACCATTCGGTGACCCGTCTCTCCGTAACATAGTCGCAATACGCCCTTACGGACCGGGTGATCTCTCCAACCTTCTCGTCCAGAGCCTTCAGGGTTCTCTTGATCTCACCTATCTCTCTTTCCAGATCCATCGGATCTTCCGGCGTCGTTACTGCTTCTTCCCCGAAGCCCTCTCGAGATCGATAATCCTGGAGCGGCCCTCCACATAAGGTTCGGTCTCGTAGCTCGTGATATTCTGAATCTTCCGGGTAATGTTCCCCATCCTGAGGGCCTCTGCCTCGAGTATCTTCACGTTGCGGTAGTGGGGGTCCTCCGTGTCCATCTCCTTCAGGAGCATCTGGACCCTCATGAGGATATTGACAAGGGGCTGGTTGAGGTGATGACACGCCGCCCCTGCCATCTCGATCACCCCTTCGAACCGCTCCCTTTCCATGGCCCGTCTTTCCAACTCCTTCCGGGCGGTAATATCGGTCACGATTCCCCGAACCATGCATGATTCCTCGGGATCGATCTTGAGAACGGAGAGGTTGATCAGAGCGTCGATCAGGTCCCCTTCCTGGTTCAGCAGACGGGTTTCGAAAACCGTCCCCTTGCCTTCGGAGGAGACACGATCCAAGATATGCGCGGCCTCATCCCTCCTTTCCGGACTGAAAAGCTCGGTCCAGTGCCGGTTGATCGTTTCGTTCAGACGGTAACCGAGCATCTTCAGCAGGCCGTTGTTTGCGTATGTGATTCTTCCCTTCCCGTCGAGGGAGAAGATCCCTGAGTCGATGTTTTCGATCAGGTCTTTGTACCTCTGTTCAGACCGCGCCACCTGAGCTTCGAGATTCCGTATCTCCCCCACGTCCCTTATGATCATTGCCGTGCCCAGGTAGTCGCCCGAACGGTTCCTGACGGCTGTATAGAAGATATCATAATAGGAATCCCTTTCGGCACCAACGATGCCGGAACGCCTGGCCCGATGATACCGGGTGGTCTCCCGTCCTGTCTTGAGGTCATCGAGGATCCGTGAGACCGCCTCGTGATCCCTTGAAGGGTGGCAGTCGAAGATGGAGCGCCCCACCAGATCCCCTGCCTCGATCCTCCCCCGCATTCTCTGAAACGTCCCGTTGGTCCACTCGACCCTGTCGTCGCAATCGAAGAAGATAACCCCTTCCCCCAGGCTGTCGAGGAGAAAGTAAAAGATACCCTCCCTGGATTCGCTCACTGCGTGCCCCTTTGCGGCTTGCTGATATCAATTCTAAGCAGAAAAATGGAAAGAGTCAAACCGATCCTGGAGGAGGGCCGCTATCCTGTCATAAGCAGGGGGCTTCAGGTGGCCCCGGGCGTCGAGCAATCCTTCGAGTTCCCTCCTGTCCAAAAGGGCTCCGATGGCCTTGCCCGTTGCCAGCTTGCCGTAATCCCATCTCTGGAGTTTCCCCGAGTATCTCCGGGTCAGCTCTTCCATGACGGTCTCCAGAGGTGTGAGGGCGTTCTCCCTCTTCGCTTCGAGCTCCACCTCGTGATGGCGGACTACCCTGTCACCGAAATGATAGGCCACGGAGTCGATGGCGAGTTCGGCAATCCTCCCGCTTCTTTCGTTGCCCGCGGGGATGACATCTCTCAGCTGCCTTCGGGTTTCCCGGTCCTGAATGACTCGGAACCCAAGACCTCTCATGGAATCGAGGGGGTGGAGAGGGTCGTATCCCAGGCGACTCCTCGGCAGCCTGATTCCCCTGTCCGTCAGTTCTCCGGTGATCCTGGCCAAGCTCTTCTCACACCACAATCCTTCGATTTCGAGGCGGGTTACACCGCCCCACTGGCTGGGTCGGGACCGCCCCTTCAGGGCAAGCCAGTGGGCTCCCCCTATCTCCCTGATCCTGAGGGCCAAATCTCTGGCCTCAAGCATTCGCCCCGGTGTGTCGAGGTAGAGGTCGTGAATCTCCTGGGACTTCCGCACCACCAGGCGGTAACCACCAATCGAGGTGAGACGGGCGATCTGTTGGGCCACTGCCTCGGGACTCTCAGACCGTATGATAAAGGTCGCCTCAGACTCCTCGGAACTTGATCTCTTCATCCGCTGGTCTTCCCCTTTCATAGCGCCACTTCACATACAGGAATTGGACGACCCAGGCCAGGATGAAACCAACTAGGGCCCAGATCCAGATTCCCCCCCATTGGGAACGGATGGTTGCCAGGCCCCAGAGAGCGGCTGCGATTAGACAGTTCACAAGGGCGATGGTCTCCACCAGCCCGCCGGTCCCGAGAAAAGCGATCTCTCTCCATTCCTTTTTCCGTACGGGCCTGTCATCCCGGGGTTCAAAATAGAGATGGGATCCTATCCCCTGGTCGGTCTCGGTAAAGTACCTGCGGATTCTGCCTGTGGCCCGCAGGTACCTGTGGCTCTCGAGGTTCCTGCGGATAATCCGTACAAGGGTGACAAGACCAAACAGAAGAAGTGCTCCAAGCCCGTAGAAAAATATGGGATCCACTCTACCCTGGGAGAGGGAGATTCCCTGGTCCCTGGTGGCAGCCAGGGCGGCTATCACGGCAGCTGTAAGAGTGACGAAGAAATTCACCCGCCTCTCGCCGAGTTCTTCCGTGTGCCAGAAGGATTCCATCAAGCGCTGATACTCGGCAAGCAAGAATTCTACCGAATAGGCATTCTGATCACGTGTCTCTTTGCCGTCCATATAGCCTCCTTCTCCGGTCATGGGATAGAGACTCTACCTATTTGTCAACCGGTCCTCCGGTGGAGCTCCCTGTCCCCAGGCCCCTCGTCTCAGGAACCGCTGCCACATCCCACCGCTCATGCTGCCCGTATGGAAGAGGTCCCCTATCAGCAGGCATGCGAGAAGATTCGCAGGCGTTCACAGAGGCACTCCGTACTATCCTAGCAGATCGAAGTGGGAAGTCAATCTCGGTTCTTCCGGAGTTTCGTGGCCTTTGGAGTCGGTGACACACCACACATCCCCCGCGCGACGTCTGTCGCGGGCAAGGGGATAGGCGAGGACAGGGGAGGACCTTTTCCCGTAGTGCTTGCACGGAGGTGGAAAGTCGCATAGAATCCCACAGAGCACCACCTTGGTTCTGTATCGTTTCTGTTCAAAAACGTCTGGTCTTTTTCGACCTGTTGCACAGGCCCTTGCATGGTCGCCAAGCGGAGGTGATTTATGGAACTGCTCGAAGGGATTGAGACGAGGAGGTCTTTCCGTTCTTTCAAGCCCACAGAGATCGACGAGGAGACAATCCACCGGATTCTGACGGCTGCCAGTAACAGTCCCTCTTACACGAATACCCAGCCGTGGGAAGTCGCCGTGGTGTGCGGAAAAAAGAAAGAGGAACTGAGCAGAGTCCTTTTCGAACTGGCCAGGGCCAAAGCACCGACCAATCCTGATCTGCCCGTTCCAGAGGGCTGGCCGCCGGAGTTGGAGGCACGCTCAAGGGAGCACGGTACCAGGAGGCTCAGCGTACTCGGTGTGGAGAGGGAAGACAGAGCGAAGAGGGAAGAGCTGAGGTTGATGAATTTTCGGTTCTACGGTGCGCCATGTGTGATCTTTCTATTTACGGACCGGGCTCTGTCCGAATGGTCGATCTTCGATATGGGGCTCTTTGCCGAGAACCTGATTCTGGCGGCCCATTCGCTGGGCTTGGGAAGCTGCCTGCAGGCCTCGGTGGCAGACTATGCCCGCGCCATACGCGAATTCCTCGAAATACCCGAAACAAAGAGGCTGATCATCGCCATATCCATTGGCTACCCGGACATGGGTGCGAAAATAAACGCCTATCGGAGCCTTAAGCAAAGGCCAGAGGAGTTTACGAAGTGGTACCGGTAGCCCCGCGAGGGGGATTTCTCCTTTGCCGCTCTTGTCAGCCGCCGTCACTTGGTGATGCTCAGGGCCTTTGCGGGGTTGACCTCGAGGATACGATGTAACGTGTCGTCTCCGGTACCTGCTGCATGGAACATGGGGAGGACATTTGTCAGAATGTGATCGTATCCCCAGCCTCCGTATCTGTGGAGGTCCATCTTGAAGCAGACGTCCTGGGAGAGAAGGATCCGGTCCACGAATCCTTCCTGGGCCAGATACTGAATCGACTTGACCCGCTGGGTGTCCTTGGGAAGTTCGTAGGACTTATCCGTTCTAGTGTACTCTTTGCCAAAGGTATCGTACTCGATGTAGGCACCGCGTCTTGCCACCGACCTTCCATATTCGACATCCGGGTTTCCATCCATGTGGCAGATGATGACCCTGCCGGGATCTGCTCCTTCTGCTTCCAGGATGTCGAGTATCTCCAGGGCATGCCATTTCCCGTCACGAAAGTAAGGATGAACAGAAACGGGCAGCCCCGTCTCCGCCTGAGCCCTCGCCGCGGCCCGGAGAACCTTCTCCTCTGTCGGGGTAATCTGCTGGCTCGTACCGATTTCACCGATTATCCCGGGCCTGATCCCCGTGCCTTCTATTCCCCCTTCTATCTCGTCGACGAGTTCGGCGGTTATCTCGTCTACGCTCCTGGTCTCGAGGTAAGGGGGATGTGAAGAATCGACGTAGTACCCACATCCCGCTACTATGTTCAGCCCGGTTTCAACGGCTATTCTCCTCAGTCCGGCCACATCCCTCCCCATGCCGACACAGGTCGCTTCCACAACCGTGTTGCCCCCTGCCCATCGAAATCTCTTGATCTCTTGCGCGGCAAGTTCGACATCGTCCAGAAGCAGGTTGTCCCGTATGGCAAAGGGGTTTCTGTGCAAGACCCCAAGGTTTTCGATGTCCACTCTCTCTCCGGCGAGCCTCCTGGCTGTCACCTGGGGAGGAGGTTCAAACAGGCAGGTGAGGTCGCAGAGCAGGTGCTCGTGCATGAGGGTGATGCCCAGCTCACCAGGAGATATGTCACCGAGGACGGTGCGGATCCTTTCGGCCATTTTCTCGATGCGGACTAACTCAGTCGATCCATCTCCCCCAGAACCTCGCGAGTGATCTCGCAGATCCTGTCTATCTCATGGTTTTCGATGATCAGGGGGGGAGTAAAGTAGAGGGTGTCCGAGTCATAGCCTCCCAACCGGATGATCATCCCCCTTTCCAGGAACGCCCTGTCGAGAGTCTCTCTGAGTTCCGGGTTGCGCGAGGTGAATCTGAGTTTTCGGTCTCTGTCACTGACCAGCTCTATTCCCTGGAACAATCCCTTGCCCCTCACATCGCCGATGAGGGGCGAATCTTCCTTGAGCTCTTCGAGTCTTTCCCGCAAGTATCTGCCCTTTTCTGCCGCCCTTTCGGCGAGATTTTCATTCTCTATGAGATCTATGGCTGCCAGCGCCGCTGCACACGCGAGCGGACTGCAGGATTGGGTGTGTGAGTGGTAGAGCTTCTTATCCCTGAGTTTCTCGAAGATCCTGTCATGCACGGCTATTGCACTGATGCTCTGGTATACGCCGCTCAGGCCCTTCGCCATCGTAATCATGTCGGGCTCGATATCCCAGTGCTCGCAGGCAAAGAGCTTCCCCGTTCTTGCCCAGCCGGACATGACCTCGTCGATGATGAGTAGAACGTCGTGTTTGTCACAGATCTCCCTTACCATCGGCCAGTAGTCTTTCGGAGGGGTTATCACGCCTCCAACCCCCATGATCGGCTCACCGATAAAAGCCGCTATGACATCCGGGCCCTCTGCCTCTATGGTTCGATCGATCATCTTTGCGCACATAAGCCCGCAGGTCGGATAGGCAAGACCGTAAGGGCACCTGTAACAGTAAGGCGGGGGTACATGGATACCGCCCGGAGCCACGTTCAATCTGAACGGATCCTTAAAAGAAGAAAAACCCGTGACACTCAGTGTTCCGTATGAGAGTCCGTGGTAAGACCCGTACAACGAGATTACCTTGTTCTTCGACGTGTCATCGAAGTACGCCCTTGCTATCTTAAGGGCTCCCTCAACGGCGTCAGAGCCGGTCACGTTTAGATGTACCCTGTTGAGATTGCCGGGTGTATATTGGGCTATCTTTCTGCACAGATCGGCTACCACTTCGGCCAAAGCGACCCGGTAATGGAGGAAATGGAGTCTGCTCAATTGGTCTTTCAGAGCAGCGGCGATCTTCGTATTTCCGTATCCGTAGTTGACCGCCACGGGGCCGGAAGAGGCATCGAGATACCGTTTCCCTTGGAGGTCCTCCAGGTAGACCCCTTCTCCTTTTCGAATTATCGGCTGCTGTCGTTTCCTTGCAACCTCCGCCATACTGACCCAGGGGATCCAGGCATGCTTTTCAATGGCATTCCATGTGTCCTCAATTTCATTTAAGAGATGTTCCTGAGCACTCATATGATCCACCCTCCTGCCCGTCTCCTCCTCTCGGTATGTGGGGGTTCCATAGACGGTATCTGTTCGGTCTTCCACAAGACAGGGTCGAATGCCTCTCTCTTATACCTTGTCCTGTGGAAAAGAGTCAAGGGGCGGGAGCTTCCCGAGTTTCTCGTCAAGGATTCTTACGATTTTTTGGCTGGCCGCCACTGAAAAACACCGGTTTGGCCATGGAAGGTCCCCACGTGTGAGTTTGAAGGCCTGAGTGTTTCTGATACAATGGAGGAGGTTTGGGGCGGGCCTGAGAGATCAGCCGCCGCCCGAGAGGTGAGCCCGGCCTAAGAGAGGAGGAGCGATGAATGAGAGCCATGGTACTTGAGGAGATTTCGCCCGTTGAGAAGGAACCCCTGAAGATGAAAGAACTGCCCCAACCCGAGCCCGGGCCTGGCGAGATCCTGGTAAGGGTTTCTGCGTGTGGGGTCTGCCATACCGAACTCGACGAGATCGAAGGGAGAATCGAGCCAAAACTCCCGGTAGTCCTCGGGCACGAGGTCATCGGAAGAGTGGAGAAGTCAGGTTCAGGGGGTGGAAAATACAGCCCGGGAGACCGGGTGGGGATCGCCTGGATAAATTCCGCCTGCGGGAAGTGTCGATTCTGCCGGGGAGGGAGGGAAAACCTCTGTTTGGAATTCAAGGCCACCGGATGCGACGTCGATGGGGGGTATGCCGAATATACCAGGGTTCCAGAGGAGTTTGCCTACCCTATCCCCGAAAGGTTTTCCGACTCTGAGGCCGCTCCCCTTCTCTGTGCGGGCGCAATCGGGTATCGTGACCTGATGCTGTCCGGCCTGGAAAAGGGGCAGGCCCTCGGGCTTTTCGGGTTTGGGGCTTCGGCCCATATCGTCCTTCAGATAGCCAAGTACTGGGGATGTGAGGTGTTTGTCTTTACGAGGGGGGCACAGCACAGGGATCTTGCCAGAAAGCTGGGAGCCGACTGGGCAGGCGGACCAGAGGACAGACCACCGAGAAAGGTAGATTGTGCCATCGATTTCACCCCTGTGGGGGAGACCGTACCTCGCGCCCTGAGGGTCCTGGACAAAGGCGGAAGGTTGGTGCTGGCGGTTATCAGAAAACGGAATCCCATTCCACCCCTGGACTATGTCGAGCTTCTATGGGATGAGAAGGAGGTAAAGAGCGTTGCCAACGTGACCAGGCAGGATGTCCGGTCTTTTCTGGCTCTGGCCGCAGAGATTCCAATTGTTCCGGAAGTCCAGGAATTTCGACTGGACGAAGCCAACAGGGCCCTGATCCTCCTCAAGCAGGGGAGGATTCAAGGAGCAGGGGTTCTGAGGATGGCCGGTTAGGGAGGGGCCGGGTGGAGCAGTCGGCTGCGGAGCTCACCGGTGGTCGAGCAAAAGGAGGAGGAGATGGTGGAATCGAAGGGAGGTGTCGACCTGGAAGAAGGGGCGAGGAAAACCAAGATACTCGACGTGAATGCGAGGTATTTTGGGCTGGAGACGTCGGTTTTGATGGAGAATGCCGGCCGCGGAGTGGCGGACGAGATTACCAGGAGGTATGGAAGGGGGAATAGTATCGGTGTATTCTGCGGCCTCGGAAACAACGGCGGCGACGGATTCGTCGTCGCCAGACACCTGATGAACAGCAACGACGTCACTCTTTTCCTACTCGGGAGCCCCAGGCAGATCAATACCGAGGAAGCAAAGAAGAACTGGCGGATCCTGGAAAACACGGATCTCAAGAGAATCTATATCAGAGACTCCGTGGACCTAGCCAGATACGATTTTGACCGGTTCGACGTCATTGTGGACGGAATGCTGGGGGTGGGTTTGACCGGGGAGCCTAGGGAGCCCTATAGGAGTACCCTTGCCAAGATAAACCGGGCCAAGGCCAAGAAGGTCTGTATCGATATTCCCACCGGGTACGGTTCGGAGCTCTCCATAAGACCGGATTTGACCCTGAGTTTCGAATTCCCAAAATCTCCGGGAGCCGAGGTCTTGCCCTTGGGCATACCCTCGGACATCGAGAAGAGAATCGGCCCAGGAGACGTTAAGGTCCTCAGAGGACGGAGGCCCGATGCACACAAGGGCCAGGGAGGCAGGGTGATGGTCATCGGGGGGTCTTCTTTCTTTAGGGGCGCCCTCGAGTACGCGGGCAGGGCGGCGGCCAAGATCGTCGATCTCGTCTACCATTGCTCTCCAGAGCCGTGCGCGGCGGTGGTGGAGAGGATACCGGATTTTATCGGCACCTGTCTGGAGGGGGAGGTTTTGGGCGAGAGGCATCTGCCGGAGATCGTGAGACGGATCCAGGAGTACCGCTGCGATTCGGTCCTGCTCGGCCCCGGCCTGGGCTTGGGACCTGATTCAGGAATAAGAGAGGAAACCAGGAGGATGGTCGTAGGCCTTGTCCGAGAGCTGAGGGAAAAGAGGTTTGTCATCGACGCTGATGGGCTGAACGCCATTCTGGAAGATCTCGACATCCTGCACGGGAATGTGGTGCTGACCCCTCATCGGGGCGAATTCAGGAGGCTGTCGGGGAAAGAGCCCACTCCGGAGAATGCGGCCGATTTTGCCGAGACCTACGGGTGTATCCTGACCCTGAAAGGGCCGGTCGATATTGTTTCAGACGGGACAAGGACGAAGTTCAATTACACCGGGAATCCTGGAATGGCGACAGGCGGAACGGGTGATGTCCTGTCTGGAGCGATCGCCGGCTTTGCTGCCGGAAATGACCCCTTTGAGGCCTCCCTGGCCGCGGTGTTCGTTACGGGCCTGTCGGGTGATCTGGTCCTGCAGGAAAAGGGATACTGTTTCACCGCAACTGATGTGGTGGAGAGACTTCCCGAGGCGATAAGGTGGGCCGAACAATTCTGAGACCGCTCGAGTAATCTCTCCACCCCAGGGGATCATGGATGCGGCTCCTTACTCTCGTGGAGATCTCCGAACGGGTCCGTTTGACGGAGAGGAAAAAGGCGAAGGTCTCCCTTATGGCCGGTTTGCTCGGCCAGGCACGGGGCCGTGAGATAGCCCTTGCGGCGAGCTATCTTTCGGGACGGCTGCCCCAGGGTCGGCTCGGTTTGGGCTGTAAGATGCTCCGGGAGGCAGCGGAGGGCCTGAGCCCCTCTCCCCGGCCGGTCACCCTTGTCGAGGTTGATGCCTTTTTCGAGGCTGTTGCCGGGGAGAGGGGAGCAGGATCTGCACAGAGGAGATTGCGGATCATCAGGGAGCTGTTCTCCCGCTGCGAGGAGGGGGAGAGAGCCTTTTTGACGGGATTGATCATGGGCGAGATCAGACATGGTGCCCTGGAAGGGCTTGTCCTGGAAGCTGCTGCCCGGGCCTCGGCGCTGCCCCTCGGGCGGCTGCGCCAGGCCCTCATGTTCTCCGGGGAAATAGGAGAAGTCGCCCGGGCGGCGCTCGAGGAAGGTGGAGCGGGTCTTTCCCGTTTCAGGCCGAGGCTTTTTCAACCAATCTCGCCCATGCTGGCCAGTCCAGCCGAGGATGAAAGAGAAGCGGCGGCGCGCCTGGGTGAGGCTGCCTGGGAATACAAGATCGACGGGGCAAGGGTACAGATCCATAAGGGAGGTGATGAGGTCCGTATCTTCACCCGTCATCTCAAGGAGGTGACCGGAAGTGTCCCTGAGATCGTGGCCCTGGCGAGGAACTTCGCTCCGACGGAGGCCATAGTCGAAGGAGAGGTCGTCGCCCTGGGGAGGGACGGCAAGCCCCTCTCCTTCCAGGCGACCATGCGGCGTTTCGGCAGGAAGAAAGAGGTGGCCGAGGTGCGGAAAACCATACCCCTCAATCCCTACTTCTTCGACCTGCTCTATCTCGATGGTGAGGCCCTGTTTGAGGTGCCGTACCGGGAGAGGATCAGACAGCTGGCATCGGTGGTATCGGCGGGGCATCTGATTCCCAGAATCATCACGGCCGATGAAAAGAAGGCGAGGGAGTTCCTCTTGCGGAGCCTGGAGGCGGGCCATGAGGGTCTGATGGCCAAGGCCCTCGAATCCCGGTACACGGCGGGGCAGCGGGGCTACAACTGGCTTAAGATCAAACCCTTCCATACCCTCGACCTTGTGGTACTGGCAGCAGAGTGGGGGCATGGAAGAAGGCGAGGGTGGTTGAGCAACCTCCACCTGGGGGCAAGAGACCCCGGGGCAGAGGGGTTCGTGATGTTGGGTAAGACCTTCAAGGGGCTCACGGACGAGATGCTCCGGTGGCAGACCAGAAGGCTTCTCGATCTGGAGCTGGGCCGGGACGGGGGGACCGTCTATGTGAGACCGGAGATCGTGGTGGAGGTCGCCTTTCACGATGTCCAAGAGAGCCCGCGTTACCCTGGTGGGCTCGCCCTGAGGTTTGCACGGGTGAAGCGCTTTCGTCAGGACAAGACCGCCCGGGAGGCCGATACCTTTCAAAAGGTGGAAGAGATCTTTCAGGAAGGGACGAAGAAGGAACCGGGCACGTCCGGAGCGGAGAAGAATACCAGTTCCCAGTAGTCCCTGAAGCGTTGGTATTTCAGGATGTAGGTATTGCCGTCATCGGCCCGCAGCTTGAAGTAGTCGTGATCCTCTCCGTGCCACTGATCGAGCAACTCCCTGACGTTGAGCCTTTTTTCCCCCATGTAAAAGGCCAGCGGCCTCTCGTTGACCTTGTACCCGCTATAGCATTCCACTCGGAGTCTCATACCGGTACTCTCCATCCCACACGGTGCGGGTTCTTTCGGTTGCGCTGTTTGCCGCCTGTTTAGGGCAAGCCCTGAAGCTCCCATACATAATACCCGGAGAAAGGGTTTATGGCCAGAGGGGGGGAGCTAAGGAGGCATGGATTCCGCGCCGGCGGGGAATCTGTTTGACATGGGTTGAGGGAAACCGTATAAATCTGGTATAACCTCAGACCATAACGAGGGGCAGACCGTGAATCCTTCGATTTTGACTCATTCAGGGATACCTGTGAAGCCCTATTACGGACCCGACGACATGGCCGACCCGGGCGACCCCGAGTGCGCGAGGATCGGACGGCCGGGCGTATTCCCCTTTACCAGGGGCAAGAACGAGTCCATGTATCGCCATCGGCCGTGGCTGATGGGATCGTATTCCGGGTTCGGGTCCGCCGAGGAGGCGAACCGCCGGTTCAAGGAGCTTCTGGCTGCCGGTACGACGTCTCTCAATGTGGCTCTGGATCTGCCCACCCAGCTGGGCCTCGACTCGGATGACGCCAGATCCAGGGGCGAGGTGGGCAGGGTGGGTGTGGCGATCGATACGCTCGCCGACCTGGAGCTCTTGTTTGAAGGTATCGATCTGGAAAGGGTGGAGAACCTGTCGTGTATCGCAAACGCCATCAGTCCTATCATGCTGGGGATGTTCATCGTTCTGGCGCAAAACAGGGGCATCGAGCCCGGTGAGCTGGCCGTATATCTGCAAAACGACAGCCTGAAGGAACTGACCGTCCGTGGAAACTACATCTTCCCCCCCGCGGCTTCCTTGAAAGTCTCGGTCGATGTCATTGCATACTGCCGCGCCCATCTGCCCAAGTCTTCCACCATCTCCTTCTGTGGTTACCATTTCCGGGAGGCGGGTTGCGATGCCGCGCAGGAGATCGCGTTCACCCTGGCCGATGCTCGGGCATACATGAGGGAGGCTATGGGAAGGGGGTTGGACATCGACGACTTGGGCCCGACTCTGAGTATGTTCCTCTCGGCGGGTATCGACTTTTTCGAAGAGGTTGCCAAGCTCCGGGCGGCAAGGAGGATGTGGGCGCGGATGATGAGGGATGAATTCGGTTCAAAGAATCCCGAGGCCCAGGCTATTACGATACGGTGCTACACCTCGGGGAGTCATCTCACGGCTCAACGGCCGCTGAACAACGTGGTTCGGGCGACGATAGAGGCCCTGGCCGCGGTGCTGGGCGGCGTTCAGGCCCTGGTGGTCTCATCCATGGACGAGGCCCTGGCCATACCGAGCAGGGAAGCCCAGGGAACGGCCCTGGCGACCCAGCAGATACTCTACTACGAGACAGGTGTGGGTAGAACCCCTGATCCTCTGGGAGGTTCCTATTTCGTAGAAGCCCTCACCGACAGCCTGGAGCGTAAGATCGAAGAGGAACTGGCCCGGATAGAGGAGCACGGCGGTGCCGTTAAGGCCATTGAAGAGGGCCTTATCCAGCGTACCCTCTCCGAGGCTGCCTACCGCCGCCAGGAGGAGATAGAGAGGGGCGAAAGGGTGATCGTCGGTCTCAACCGGTTTCAGGAGCCCTCCGGTGGAGGAGAGCTTCCAGAGATTTTCACCCCTGACCCGGAAGGCGAAGCCAGGCAGGTGGCCCGTCTGAAGGCCGTCAAGGAGAGGCGTGATTCAACAATGGTATCCCGGGCCTTGTCTCGGGTTGAAAGGGCCGCACGAGGGGATGAGAATGTCGTCCCAGCCGTTGTGGATGCTGTTCGGGCCTATGCCACCGTGGGAGAGATAGCCGACGCGCTCAAGGCCGTCTACGGCGAAGCACGGGATGCGGGGATCTTCTGATAAAGGCCGGGGGCCGGAGGTACACACGGAGGGGGAGTGCGATTCATGGATTCCCAACCCATGTTCAAGGATCTGGGGCGGAAGAAAAAGGCCTATGAGGAAGTGGCCGGCCAGATTCGAGACCGGATTTTCTCCGGAGGATTGAGACTGGGCCAGCGGCTGCCCCCTGAGCGGGATCTGGCCCTCCAGTTCGGTGTGAGCCGTGTGGCGGTCAGGGAGGCGATGCGGATTCTCGAGCTGTCCGGGTTTGTCACCGTCAAGAAGGGAGCCAGGGGAGGGACTTTCATAGCCCAGGACTACGACAGGCCGATCATGGATTCAATTGCGAACCTCATAGCGGGCAAGGGTATCACCCTGGAAAACCTCTTCGATTGCCGGGAGATTATTGAACCTCAGGCGGCTGCCCGAGTTGCAGAGTCGGGCACCGAGGATGATCTTCAACTTCTCGTCGACCTGATGGATGAGGCCGAAGCGGAGAGTCGCAGGGGGACACACATCCGTCCCTACAACATCCGCTTTCACCGGATGATCCTGCGCCTGTGCCGCAATCCTGTCCTGAGTGTAGTGGGCGAGACCGTCCTCGTCGTCCTGTCGGACCAGATCAAAGACCTGGTCAGCCCGGAAACGTCGCTCCAGGCCCTCGCCATGCACCGCAGGATTCTTCAGGCCCTGGTGCAGAGGAAGGTGGAAGAGGTCGTGCGCTTGATGGGTGAGGATATCCGGGAACTCGGCATACGCTTTGCGAATCTCGGCGGCCGGGGCCCGAGGGGGAGTCCGCCGGAGGATCTCTGGAAAAGGCTGAAGAGCGAACCTGTATGAGGAATCGACGTTTCTGAGAAACCGTGGATTTGGGAGGAAGGACGATGCCCTTCAAGGATCATCGCGAGTTCATGAGAGCTTTGAAGAAGACAGGCGATCTTGTGGAGATAGACCGGGAGGTAGACTGGGATTGCGAGGTGGGAGCGATCGGCCGCCGCAACTACGAAAAGGGCGGCCCGTGTCTCCATTTCACGAATATCAAGGATTATCCAGGAGGCTATACCATCCTCAACGGATCCACGGGGACCTGGCGCCGCGTGGCGATCTGCCTGGGCTTGGAACCTCAGACCCCGGTGAGGGATATCTACCGCCACTACGAGGAGAGGTTGAAGGTTCCCATCGAGCCCGTCACTGTGGGGAGAGAGGCTGCGCCCTGCAAGGAGAACGTCCAGATGGGGGACGAGGTCGATCTCTATACCTTCCCCGCCCCGATGATCCATGACGGTGACGGGGGGCGTTACATCGGAACCTGGGATCTTGTAGTGACCTCCACCCCTGATGGGACCTGGCAGAACTGGGGGATGTACCGGTTCATGATTCACAACAGGCGCTGGCTTGCAGGCTGGCCGCAGACGACGAGCCAGTTGGCCATGAAACTCAGGCAGTACTATATGCCCCGAAACCAGGCCATGCCCGTTGCGGTTGTAATCGGAGCCGATCCCAACAGTCACCTGGCGGCCACGGCTCCATTCAGACCCGGGGAGAGCGAAGCCCTCTATGCAGGGGGGCTGAACGGGGCTCCCATCGAGTTGGTGAGATGTGAAACCTCTGATCTTCTCGTACCGGCCAATGCCGAGATCGTGATCGAGGGGGAGGTGCCTCTGGACCAGACTGCGCCTGACGGGCCCTTTGGCGAGTATCCCGGGTACCGGAGCGGTACCATGGCCGAGGGTCTGGCCCTCAGGGTAAAGGCGATCACATACAGGAACGATCCCATCCTGACGATGATAGCCCTGGGCGTGCCCATAGACGACTCGAGCATCGCCGCCTCGCTGACCGCCGGGGTTGCAATGAAGCGCGGGTTGTTGCGCCGAAAGATTCCGATTACCGATGTCTATGTCCCTCCTGATGGGGTAACCCACCTGATCGTGGTGGGGGTGAGAGAGCGTGGTGCCGAGACGGCCAGAAGGATCCTCGAGTACTTCACTGCCCGACGGGTCATGGTGAGCAAGATCATAGTCGTGGAGGAGGATGTGGATCCTTTCAATATGGGACAGGTCCTTCACGCCTTTGCCTCCAAATGCCATCCGGGCAGGGGGATCCATGTCGAGCACTATGAAGGCCGGGCCAATTCCCTCTCACCCTTCTATGGTCCGGCGGAAAGAGCCGTGTTGAAGGGGGCCTCTGTCGCCTTCGACTGCACCTGGCCCGCGGATTGGGACCCGGAGATCATACCGGTGCGGGCCTCCTTTCAGGACATGTACCCCCAGGAAATCAAGGATAGGGTCATCAAGAACTGGAATGATTACGGTTTGAAGGAGAGCCGGGAAGCCTCGGACGCCAAGACCGGTCCCTATTTGGAAAGGAGCCAGCCGTGACAGAATATCAGACCTTTGTGAGGCGCTTCTCAGATCTCCATCCAGGCAAACACGTGATCTTCATCAAGGACCTCACTCCTGGCCCCCGGAAGTACGATACCCGTCTGGTTCTTGCCGAGCTCTCGGATAGAGGGGAGGATATTGCGAGTTGGGACAGGCTCTGGCTTCGATCCGAAGCCGGCCGCCTCTCAGAGCACCCCTGGGCCATTCGTATCCTCAAAGAGATGGGGGAGACCATCCGGGGTCGGCCTTACGAGGACGTTTTCTCCCTGACGCGGGACCTGACCGCTCGCTTGACCGAGTGACGCGGGCCGCCCTGCCGAATCCATGGGCCGGGTGATTCTCTGGGATCAGAGATGGCAGGCAACCAGATGATGGTCGCCGACCTGGCGGAGTTGAGGCACCTCGGTAAGGCACCGGTCCATCCTCTCCCGGCATCTGGGATGAAAGGGACAGCCCCCGGGCGGGTTCAAGGGGCTGGGTACCTCGCCGGTGACCGTACATTGCGGCTTCGGTGACAGGGGATCCGGATTGGGGATCGCAGCCAGCAGTGTGCGGGTGTAGGGATGGAGGGGGTGGCCGTACAGGTCGTCCACCCGAGCGGTCTCCACGATACGCCCTAGGTACATCACCGCAACCCGGTCGCACATATGCTCCACCACGGCCAGGTCATGGGCTATGAGGATATAGGTCAGCCCGAACTCCCCTTTGAGATCTTCCATGAGATTGAGAACCTGGGCTCTTACCGAGACGTCCAGGGCGCTGACCGGCTCATCGGCGATGATGAGCTTTGGATTCAGGGCCAGGGCCCGGGCGATGCCGATACGCTGGCGCTGTCCACCGGAGAACTGGTGTGGGTATTGGTCCCCGTGGCCGGGGTTGAGGCCGACTTTCTCCAACAGGTAGAGGACCCGGTCTTTTCGACTCTTCGGGGCGAGCTCGGGGAAATAATCCAGAGGTTCGGCGACGATCTGGGCGACCTTCATACGTGGATCGAGGGAAGAGTACGGATCCTGGAAGATGATCTGCATGTTTCTCCGGAGCATCCGGAGCCTGCTGCCCTGCAGGTGCGTAATGTCCTGGCCCTCGAACCGGATGGTTCCACTCGTCGGTTCTATGAGGCGGAGAATGCAGCGGGCCAGCGTGGACTTTCCGCAGCCGCTCTCCCCGACCAGTCCGAGGGTCTCCTGGGGCATGACCCAGAGGTCGACCCCTGTGAGCGCCTTGAGATACTGGCGAGGTCCAAAGAGCGAACTCCGGCGGAGAGGAAAGGCCTTGGACAGGCCGCGGACATCGAGGAGAGAGGTGGTCTCAGTCTGCATATGGGTGGTCCTCCGCCAGCCAGCAGGCCACCTCGTGGCCCTCCGCTACCGCGACTAGGGCGGGCTCTTCTCTCCGGCATCGGTCGGCGGATCTCTCACATCGGTTGGCGAATCGACAGCCCGGAGGGAGGTTGTAGAGGCTCGGTACCACTCCGGGTATTTCTGCCAGGCGCTTACGCTCTCCTTTGGATCGTGCCCCCAGCCTGGGCAGGGAATGGAGAAGCCCCAGGGTATAGGGATGCCGGGGATTGAGGAAGAGATCCGTCGTGGCGGCCGATTCGACGATGCGACCCGCATACATGACAAGGACCCTGGAGACGTACTGGGCTATTATGCCCAGATCGTGGGTGATGAAGATCGTGGCCATGCCGAGGTCTTCCTTGAGCCGGGCCAGAAGGGCGAGTATCTGGGCCTGGATGGTTACATCGAGGGCCGTGGTAGGCTCATCTGCAATCAGGATATCGGGCTTGCAAGCCAGGGCCATTGCGATCATTACACGCTGGCGCATGCCGCCGCTCAGCTCGTGGGGGTATTGCTTGACGGCTCTGTTAGGGTCCGGGATATGGACCTGGTCGAGCAGTTCCACGGTCCGCTGGCGGGCCTCGTGGCGGGAGATCTGCGTGTGAATTCTCAGGACCTCGCCTATCTGGTCTCCCACCGTATAACACGGATTGAGGGATGTCATGGGCTCCTGGAAGATCATGGAGACATGACGGCCTCGTATCTGCCGGATCCTCTCCCTGGGTGACTGGAGAAGGTCCTCACCCCGGAAAAGGACCCGACCGCGCACGATTCTGCCGGGAGGTGACTCGACCAGCCGCAGGAGGGAGAGGGCCGACACGCTCTTGCCCGATCCGGATTCTCCCACAATACCCAGGCTCTCCCCTCCTTGAAGGCTGTACGAGATGCCGTCTACGGCCCTGGCAACGCCGAGGGGAGTGTAGAAATATGTGGTGAGGTCCAGCACTTCGAGAATGGGGTCCATAATCCTCACCCGGAATAGGTCTGGCGGACTCGGGGGTCCAAGATGTCCCGGAGGGCGTCACCGAGAAGGTTGAAACCCGTCAGGGTCACCATGAGCATCAGCCCGGGAAAGGTAGTCAACCAGGGTGCCCCAAGGATATTCGTCCTGCCGTCGGCCAGCATGTTCCCCCAGGACGGGTTGGGAGGAACAACCCCCACTCCGAGAAAGGAGAGGCCCGATTCGATCAGGATTGCCGAGGCCATAAAGACGGTGGATGTGACGATGATCTGGGCCAGGGCGTTGGGCAGGATATGACGTCTCAGGATGGCCATGTCCGTGGCCCCTGAGGCTCGAGCGGCTTCCACGAAGTCCTGTTCCTTGATGTTCATAGCCTCTCCGCGAAGGATTCTCGAGTACCTGGGAATAAAGAGGATGCTGATGGTTACGATGAGATTCGGCAGGCTCCGTCCCAGGGCGGCCACGATAGCCAGGGCGAGTACGATGATGGGAAAACTCAGGAGTATGTCCATCAATCGCATGAGCAGTCCATCCACCCAGCGGCCGAAGTATCCGGCTACAAATCCCACCAGTGTTCCCACCAGGCAACCCAAGCCGACACTTGCCAGGCCGATGATCAGTGAAGGTCGGGCTCCCCAGATGATGCGGGAGAGTATATCACGGCCGTAGAAATCGGTTCCAAAGGGATGATTCCAGGAAGGAGGATTGTAGCTGTTGACAGGATCGACTGCGAGAGGATCGTACGGGGAGATGGCTGGTGCGAGGAGAGCCATGAGAAATACCAACCCTACGATGATGAGGCCGCCCGTGGCCTTTGGATTGCGCCGGAAGTCTCGTACAAAATCCTTCATGATAGCTTTATCTTGGGGTTCAGCAGGGCATAGACCAGATCTGTAAAGAGGTTGACCATGATAAAGAAGAAGGCGAAGACGGCCACAGATGCCTGAACCTGGGGATAATCCCTCTGGAGGATGGCGTCCCAGATGAGGGTTCCCAGGCCCGGCCTGGCAAAGATGACCTCGATGATGACGGCTCCGCCGAGAAGTTGGCCCGTAGCCAGGCCGATCACCGTAACCACCGAGAGCATGGCATTGCGAAGGGCGTGTTTGAAGATGACCCTTCCTTCCTTCAGTCCCTTGGCCCGGGCGGTGCGGATATAGTCCTGGCCCAGCACCTCGAGCATGCTCGAACGGGTCAGGCGCGTGGAAAGCCCCAGGAAGCTGATTCCCAGAGAGAGGGCCGGCAGTACCAGGTGATGGAGTTGATCGAATATGTTTCCGGCCTGTCCAATGCCGTAGATGGGGAAGAGGCCGAAGTAGTATGAGAAGAAGAGAAGCATCAGGAGTCCCAACCAGAATTGGGGCATGGACATGAAGAGGAAGACCGCCACCGAGATCGAATAGTCGACCCAACTGTCCCGCTTGACCGCACAGAGAACACCTGCAGGCACGCTGATGAGGATCATGACCAGAACCGCCGCACCACATAGACTGAGGGTATGGGGAAGAGCCTCCCTGACCCGGTGGAGCACGGGGGTCTGAGTGGCCAGGGATACGCCCCAGTCGCCCCTGGCGAAATCGGCGAGATAGATACCGTACTGGACGATCAGGGGCCGGTCGAGGCCGAGCTGGTGCCGCAACCTGGCAAGATCCTCGGCCGTGGCCTGAGTGCCCAGCATGGCCTGGGCCGGATCCCCGGGGATCAGCCTGAGGAGGAGAAAGAGAAGCGTCACCGCCCCTATGAGGGCGGGTATGGCATGGAGGATCCGCCGGACAAAGAAGGAGACCACGGCCGTTCTACCCCTGCTTCTTGCGCATCATCTCGAAAAGGCGTTTTTCCGCCTTCACGCTCTCGTGGTTGAAGGCCATTTCCATGAGCCTCCGCATCACGGGGAATCCCGCTTCCTGCTCCTGGGTCCATTCGCGGGCAAAGCGCCCGTCCCTGATCTGGTCCACAATCGATCGGAAGTGCCGGCGCGTCTCCTCCGTGGCTGCGGCCTGGCCTCTGGTCAGTTGGCCGTACTGGCTTGTACGGGAGTGGAGCAGGAGCTGGTCCCAGAGGCCGAGATCCGCGGCCGCCTGTGTCACTGCCTGTGCCTCCCCGGAGGCATAGAGCTCCAGCAGTATGGCCGAGGGGCCGATGCCGTACTCTCGCAGCACGTCGAAGGCCGTCCGAATCGACCAGAGGCGCACCCCTGCGAGAGCGTGTTCGCTGAAGAGATCGAGGATCGTCTCCTCCTCGAAGCTCGACTTCAAGGCCCCTGCCCGCGTGGAGCCGATTCCCTTGGCCAGGGCCAAAAGCAGGGACCATGCCCTTCCGGTGGCGTCCTGGTGGACACCCACCAGGCTGGGGAAACCCCTCCCGTCCAGGAACCGGTCTCGCACCCCTTTTCCGATCATCCTCGGGGCGAGAAGCACGACATCCAGATGAGCGGGGGGGCTGATGAAACCGAAATAGACGTTGTACCCACTGGCAAAGACGAGCATCTCTCCGGGGCTCAGGTGGGGAGCCACGGATTCGCCATAGAGGGAGGGCATCACCTCGTCGGGTACGAGAAGCACGACGATCTGGCCGGCCCGAACCGCCTCGGGGACCGAGAGAGGCTCGAATCCGTCGTCTCTGGCCCGGTCGAAGGAGGTGTCCCGTTGGCTTCCCACCACCACCTCTATGCCGCTGTCTCTCAGGTTGAGGGCCTGGCTTCGCCCCTGGTTTCCATATCCGATGATACTCACGGTTCGGCCGCGCAGATGGGTCAGATCGGCGTCGCGGTCAAAGTAGAACCGGTCCTGGGGGGTGGGGGAATCAGCCATCGGGATGCCTCCTCGGATCTGCCTATTTCTCTATGTAGGCACGCTCGAGTACCGGCGCATTCTCGGGTACCCGGAAGGTGTCTATGTTCTTCACATATTTCTGGGCAACAAAGGTATTGAGCTCCTGCACGATAGGGATGGCAGGAGAGTCGTCGGCGATACGCCTGATGGCCGTGGCATAGATCTTTGCCCGTTCCTCCTCATCGAAGGTGACGCGTGCCCTGTCGATCAGGTCGTCCACACCATCATACATGGCACAGTTGATTCCCCTTGGGGCCATGTTGGCCGAGTGGTAGCTCACAAAGAGGAAAGCATCGGCCACCGGTGCCCTGAAGTGAGCGTTCCACAAGAGCTCATGACCCGTCCCGCCGAGTGATCTGAACCAGGTGGGTCGGTCTATCATGTCGAGCTTGAGGGTGATACCGGCCCTCTTCAGCTGGCTCTGGAGCAGAACAGCCTCACGCTGGTAGCTGGTAGGTACGGTGAGTGTACAGGTGAGTCCCTTTGGAAACCCCGCCTTGGCCAGCATTTCGGCCGCCTTGTCCGGGTCATAGGGATACTTGGGAACATCGTCGGTCCAGCCCTCGACACCAGGGGGTACGACCGTATCGATCACCCTGCCCCTTGGGCCGTAAACGGCCTGGACGATGGGTTTCTTGTCGATGGCGTACTGGAACGCCTTTCGTACGGTCTTGTTATCAAAGGGCGGCCTCTTCGAGTTGAAGGTAATAAGGAAGAGCCCTGTGCTGGCCGTTCCCACCAGAAAGCGGTAGTCCGGGTTATGCTGGTAACGTTCGATGGATTCCCGGTCGTTGACATCGATCAGGTCGAGCCGGCGGCGTTCAAAGGCAAGATTGGCTGTGCTGGGTTCGCGGATGATCTTGAAGACGATCTTCTCGAGCCTCGGCCGCTCGCCGAAGAACTCTTCGTTGCGGCGGAGAATCAGTTCCTGATCCAGAACCGCCTTTTCGAGCCAGAAGGGCCCGGTGCCGACAATCTTCTTGCCCACATCGGTCCCCAACTCCTTTCCAGCCGCCTCGCTGAGCAGAAATCCAGCGCGAAAGGTGGCCACCTTGTGTGGGAAGATGGCCGAAGGGGTTTTCAGGTGGAACCGGACGGTCATGGGGTCGACTGCTTCAACCCTCCCGACGAGCCCGAAGATCCTCGCGTTCCTCGATTTTGTGGCTGGATCCAGGATCCGCTCGACCGAGTATTTGACATCCCTGGCAGAGAAGGTCCCGTATCCCTTGTGCCACTTGACGTTTTCCCGTAGATGGAAGGTGTAGACCCTGCCGCCCTCCGAGACCTCGTACCCGGTGGCGAGATCGGGGATGAGTTTGAACCTCTCGCCGGCAGCGTAACGCATCAGAGCATTGTTCAGCAGGATGCTCACCCGTCCCTCGTCGCCTGTTGAGATCTCGTGAGCCGGATCGATGCTGTTCAGGGCCGATGGGATATGGGCATTGAGGACCTGGTCTGTCGCAGCCGAGGCCTTCCCAAAGCCCAGCCCGTCCAGGGCCAGAAAGCCCAAGCCGCCGGCAGACAACTTCATAAACTCCCGCCTGTTCACACCTTTCATATCATTCTCCTTTCCTTTTGGGTTGTTACCGTATCCCCCGGCCAGGAGTCCGGCAAACCGGCCAGGATGCGGTAGTTTCCGGTCCATTCTTCAAATACTTCGGCATACCTTCGAGCCCAATCGGGATCGGGTAGGATCTCCTCAGGAGAGGGGATCAGGTTTCTCCCTGCTTCCTCAATGCTCGAGTATCTGCCCAGGCCGTAATGACAGAGAACAAGGACTCCACGGGTACTCCCTTCGACGAAGGGGGTCTTCCGGACAGGCCGGTTCAACACAGAGGCGAGGATCAGGTTGAACAAGCCGCTCCGGGTCAGCCCGCCGGTCAGGCCGATGGGGCAGTCCCCTCCACCTCCCACGCGCTCCAGATTGAGGAGGTTTCCCCGAATGGCCATGGCTATATTCTCCAGGACCGCGCGGCCCAGGGCATAGAGGGTGAAACGGGAATTGTCCATGGTGTCGATGCCCATCAAGGTGGATTTCACGGGCCCCTGGAAGCGATCGAGGTGGCCCACCACGGGACCGAGATAGGCTCTAAGGCCCCTCGAGCCGGGTTCGACCTTCAGAGCCTCGTGTTCAAGCCGATCGTATACCTGGGAGCGTCTTTTCCGGCCGGAAGGAGAGAGGAAGGTCTCCACATACCAACTCAGGGTCCTCCCCGCCCTCTGAGTATTACCCTCGAGGATCCAGGTCTCAGGGATGAGATGGGGGGTAGTGGTGACATGGAAATCGGAATCGATTTCAAGGCGCCCGATCAGCTTCATGACCGGCGCACTGGTCCCTGCGACGACAGCGGTCCTTCCGGGTTTGGTTCCGCCTGCAGCCAGGAGAGCACACGGAGAGTCGCCCCCTGCTACGACCACGGGCAGACCCCCTGGCAGACCCAAGGTCCGGGCGGCTTTCGGGGTCAGGGAGCCGAGAACGGTCCCGGCTGAGACAGCCGGCGGAATGAGATTTGAAGGTAGCCCCAGCCCGGCCAGAAGATCATCGAGAGGGCGAGCCTCTCTCAGGCTCCACAACAGTCCCTCGGAAAGTGCCCCGATCTCCATGGCCTTCTCGCCCGTGAGGAGGAAATTGACCCAATCGGCCAGGCTCAATACCGAGCGCGTCTTGTCCAGGATCTCCGGCCTATGCCGCTGGAACCACATGAGACGAGGGAGGGCGCGGATCGGCGAGGGCCATTGCCCTGTCTCTTTCAAGAGCTCGGGACCCTTTTTCAGGGAGAGCTCCTTCGCTTCCCGGCTCGACCGGAGGTCCGAGAAGGGACCTGCATAGAGGGTATCCCCCCGGCCGTCCAGGAAGAACCAGGCGAAACGTTGAGCGGTAGCACCCAGGGCGCACAGGGAGTCCCCTCTCCCTGAGGTCCCTGCCTCCTTCAGGGCTGCCCTTGCCGTTGACGAGATAGCCCGCCACAGCCGATGGGGAATGAACTGTCGACCTCCGGGTACCTCGCTCTCGACACAGGCGGACTCGATGGCCCGCCTGGCATGGCCGGTGGGATTACCCGCCGCATCGAAGACCGTGGCCCGGACAGCAGAGGTCCCTATGTCCAAGACCATTACTCCCATCGAATGAGCCTCCCTCCCTCGCCGAGGGCGAGCGGAGTTTCCCTTGAGGCCGAGCCCCTATGGTTCGTCCTGGGGAGTGATTACGATTTTCCCCGGGGTTCCGACCCTGTCCCTGGCGGAAAAGGCCTCCACTGCCCGACTGAGCGGATACGTACATACCACCTCTCGGTGGAAATCGACCACTCTGTCGTAGATGAGCCGTATTGCAGAGGGGAAGGCGTTAGGGCCGAGGTGTACCCCCTGGATCGTCAGCTCTTTGAAGTCGGCCACCAGGTTTGCATCCAGATCCACGGATCGCGTGTAGACCCCGAAAAGGACGAGCCGCCCTCCTTTGCAGAGAGACCTGAGTCCCAGGGTCAGGTATTCGGGATCACCGGAGGCCTCGATGAAGACATCGGGGCCGAATCCCCCGGTCGACTCCAGGATGCGCTCCACAATATCCCTCGAACCGGCGTCGAGAGCCGAATCCACCCCGAGTTTCCGCGCCAGGGCGAGCCCCTCTTGGTGCCTGGAAAGGGCGATGAGGAGTCTGGGCCGCCGTGCGGCGAGAAGGGTCAACATCATTCGGGAGATACTCCCCACTCCTGCGACGACCACCGCCTCCTTCGAGTCGACCCGTGCCTTGTCCAGGCAGTGTAATGCGCAGGCCAGCGGTTCTGCCAGGACAGCAGGTAGAGGGTCTTCGTTTCGAGGCAGCCGGTGGATCCGCGCGCCTCGAGGGAGAACAAGGTAATCACTGAAGCCACCGGCGATGTGGAACCCGAAGAACCGAGGGTTCGAACAGAGGTGGTAGCGGCCGTCCCGGCAGAACCTGCAGCGGTTGCAGGACACAATCGGCTCCACCACCGCTGCATCGCCCGGCGACAGGCCCCGTGAGCCGAATTCCTCTCCGATTTCCTCTATGATTCCTGTGATCTCATGTCCGGGGACAAAGGGATACCTGAGAGGCCAGGGTGCTGTCCCCTCGTAGACCCTACGATCGGCGGCGCAGATTCCCGCTCCGACCACCCGAAGCAAGGCCTCCTCCGGTCCTGGGCCGGCCTGATCAAAGGTTTCCAGCCGAAAATCCCCTGGACCGTAAGCCTTGAGAGCACGTACTCTTCTCACAGCATGCATCGGGACGGTTCACCGGCCGCTTTCCACTCGCGCAGCCCAAATGGCAAGAAGCCTCATATCATGCGATGGTTCTTCAAAAAGAAGCTCCTGTAAAAAGGTATCTCCTCAGGGGGCAGTTCGAGAGGCCGACCCACCTGGGAGGCCAGGTTGAACAGTCTGGCCCCTTCCTCCACGGCCTCTGCGACGGCGTAAGCCTCTGTCGGGGATGTCCCCATGGCCACGGCCCCATGATGTTTAAGAATGGCCGCTGGTTGGTCCCCCCTTGTGGCCCGGAGAACCGCTTGGCCCAGCTCCTCGGAAGCAGGCCTTGCGTAATCCGCAAGGGGCACGGGAGAGCCAACGGCGAGGGCAAGGCCGAGGGTAACAACTGGGAGAGATCTCCCGGCCACTGCCATGGCGGTTACGTAATCCCCGTGGAAGTGGATGATCGCACGGATATGGGGCCGGTTTCTGTATATGGCCAGGTGCATGGGCCGCTCGCTGGAGGGACGCAGACCGCCCGAGAGGACCGTGCCGTCCAGGGAAAGGACCAGGAGGTCGTCAGGTGTCATCTCCAGATAGGGGACACCCGAGGGGGTGATCAGCACACGCTCGCCGCCGTGAAGGCGGACGCTAAAATTGCCGGACCTCTCCCCTACGAGTCCGTTTTGCCTTGCCCGGCGGCAGAGAGCGATCAGTTCTTCCCGGTCCCGGGAGTCGT
This sequence comes from Deltaproteobacteria bacterium, assembly GCA_019308905.1. Taxonomy (NCBI): domain Bacteria; kingdom Pseudomonadati; phylum Myxococcota; class Myxococcia; species Deltaproteobacteria bacterium. The sequence goes on along the minus strand of JAFDHF010000006.1, from coordinate 51,132 downwards.
CCATGGGTGTCTCCGCTGAGACGAAAGAGACTCCTCTTGCTCTGGCCTCGAGTTTTGGTATAAGGTTATGCCATTATCCGGAATCTAGGACTTCCTGTCAAGCTCGGCACACGGAGGAGTTCCTCCACCCCTGGAAGGATTTCTCCTCAGGCCTCTCTGTCTCCAAGGACATTCCCGGATTCTCAGGGGAAAACCTCTTTCTCCTCCCCTCCTGAGGCCGCGAGGGTTGGTCTGAATCCCCGGCCCCCTTTTCTCCCTTAGTGCTCACAGAGTTCTATGAGAACATCCTCCGTGGTTTGGGGATCGAAAAAGGCCACCCGGCCGTGCACTCCCTGCTTCGGGTAACCTTCCACCAGTCTCGCTCCTTTTGACTCGAAGTCCCTGATCGAGGCTTCCAGGTGGTCGACTTCAAAACAGATGTGGTTGATGGCCCCCTGTTGTGAACGGACCACGCTTTGTGGCCCCTTCTGAGGCTCCGTAAAGTAGATCAACTCAATGGATGAACCGCCCAGGGGAAGGAGGGCGATCTTTACACCTATCGCCTTCAGTTCGGTGACCTCACTCGCCGGGAGTCCAAAGGTCTGGAATCGCTCTATCGCGCCCTCGAGCTCTTTTACCACTATGCCTATGTGGTCTATCCTTTTCAGCATGTTCACCGTCCTTTCTCCGGTGATTCCCGCTGGAATCTCTTTTCGAAGAGGTCGGCTTTCCCCTTGCTCCTCTCCAGGGTTCCGGGTGGAACAAATCCGATGGAGGGCCTTACTCTCAGGAGACTCGCCATTTTCTCCTCGATTTGGCGCCTCAGTGCCTCGCCTTGCTCGGTGCTGATTCCCCGGCCTTTTTCCACGATCAGCCTCAGGGGAGGTAACACCCTGGGTGGAGGGGCATCGAGGACTATCTTGAAAACACCGGTTACTCTCGGAACGAATGAATTGATGAGATCTCTTATGGCAGATGGAAAGACATTTACGCCCTTGACGATCAGCATGTCATCGATCCTGCCGAGGAATCTGACCCGCACGCCCTCGAGACCGCACTCGCACTGCCCGGTGTGGATCTCAATGATATCCCCGCTGGCATATCTGAACGGAGGGGCGGCCTCCCAGTCAAGAGACGTGAGTATCTTCTCTCCCCTTGCCCCGTCTTTCCATTCAACCGGTCTCCCCGTCTCCGGATCCATGATGTCGTAGTACAGATGGTGATCTTCACAGACTACATGCATGCCGTGGTACTCATCGCAATCACAGGATATGACAAAGATGCCCCACGGAATCCCGGCGGAGTCGAAGATCCTCGCTCCATAGGCGCTTGTCAGCTTCCGGCGCACCTCCGGGAGACCCGCCCCCGGTTCTCCTGCACAGACGATTCTCTGGATGCCGAGTTGGCTCGCCTCTTTTCCAAGAACCCTGGGTGTTTTCTCGATGAGGCTTTCTGCATAAGAGGGGGTACACATAAGGGTGGTGGCCCTTGTCTGATCAATGAATCGAAGCAATCGTTCGGAGCCGGCCTCTGCCCCGATCGGGACCGGTCGGGCCCCCATGTGTTCGAGGGCCCGGATCACAGGTATTCCTGCAACCCACATGCTGAGCCCGAATCCGTGAGCCACGGTTTCTCCAGGCCTCACGCCTGCCCTCCAGAAACCCCTTGCAAGAACCTCGTTGGTCACTTCGATGTCGTGCCGCGTGAACCCATAAAAGGTCGGCAGCCCGGTCGTGCCGGAGGTCGCGGACACGCCGATGACCTTTTCCAGGGGTGCACACAGGATCGTGCCGAAGGGATGCCCGAGAGTCCTCAGCGACTCGTCCTGGCACTCCCTGTGCTCCTTCTTGGTGATAAAGACGGGGAGGTTCCTGAACTCATCCAGGCTCCTTATATCTTGAGGCTTTGCCCCTGAATCGTCGAACTTCTTCCTATAGAAAGGAGAGTTCTCGTAGATGTAGTCCATCTGTTTTTTCAACTTCCTGAACTGGATCTTTCTCATTTCTTCCAGGGGCAGAGTTTCCACCTCTCTGTTCCAGAACCTCGTCTCCTCCATAAGATTCTACCCCCTTTTTCAATGAATCCGGGCAATTGCCTGGCAGGCCTTCCCCGGCCCGACTGCCTCGAAAGCCGGCCAGCGCCCTTGAGATCGCCGCCTTCCGTGACTATTTCTTGAGAATGTGGACAGTACAGGCCCCCAGATCGAGGCCGTCGATAACCCCGCCGAGACAGTGAGCAAGACCTGTTCTGGCCCCCGGAACTTGCCGGTCTCCGGCCTCCCCCCGAAGCTGCCAGACGATTTCAACGATTTGGGCCACACCGGTCGCTCCAAGGGGATGGCCTTTGGCCAGCAAGCCTCCGCTGGGATTCACCGGGATCTTCCCTGTGAGTTCGGTCGCCCCTTGATCGATCAGGGCTCCGCCGTCCCCCTGTCTGCACAGCCCAAGATTCTCATAATGTGTGACTTCCGCTATTGTGAAGCAGTCGTGAAGTTCGATCAGGTCGAGATCCTCAGGACCGATCCCCGAGGTTTCATAGGCCTGCCCGGCAGCCCTCTTTGTTTGATCGTTGGTCGTCAGATCCCTCCAGTTTCCATTGTAAGTGCCTGAGGTGAGCACCGAGGCGGCGATCCTGACGGGTGTGGCCGTGTACTTTCGCGCGACCTTTTCACTGCAGATGATCGCCGCTGCCGCACCGTCTCCGGTGGGGCTGCAGTGGAGCACGGTAAGTGGATCCGCCACCATGGCGGAGTTCTCTATTTGTTCCAGGGTTATCTCCCTTCGATACTGGGCGTAAGGATTGAGGCAGCCGTTTTTGTGGTTCTTGACAGATACCTTTGCCAGTTGCTCCAGGGTCGTCCCGTATTCGTACATATGTCGCCTCGCCACCATGGCGAAGTATGCGGGGAGGGTCATACCCTGCAGCCCCTCAAGATCCTCCCGCCTGGGCGGTATCACACCCTTTCCCAGGATGGAGAGCTGCTCGACCCCGACGACGGCCACAAGATCGAACTGACCTGAGGAGATAAGGCCACGGGCGCACCAGACTGCACTCGAGCCGCTGGAGCAGATATTCTCCACGTTCAAGACAGGGATTCCCGTCACTCCGATGTCCCTCATGATACGCTGGCCCAGCATGGCTCCCTGGCCGGCCTGACGGACATGGCCGACAAAGGCCGCCTGAATCCTTTTCAGATCGACCCCTGCATCCCTGCCCGCATTGAGAAGGGCCTCCAAAGCCAAATCGGTGAGGGTCCTCTCGGGAAATTTGCCGAACCTCGTCATACCCACCCCGATGACGCAAACATCCCCCATAATTTTCTCCCATCATCCCTGAAGGGGTCTGAACTTATAGGTTTGTACCTCGTTTCCTTCGGCGTCTTCACCGAATCTCTCGACAACCAGTTCCATGTCGATCCCCAGCCCCAGATTCTCGTCATCCCAACCGGTAAGCACTGAGAAAACCCTCACTCCCTCCGGCAGGTCGACATACCCGACGGCATAGGGGGCTCTCAGCCCTGGGGCGGGATACCTTACAATCGTGTAGGTGTAAAGTCTTCCTCTTCTACTCAAGGGGATCTCTTCCATGGTCTCGCCAAGGCAGTTCGCGCACACGGCTCTCCGGGGGAAGTAGACGGATCCGCACCTCCTGCAGCGACTCCCGAGGAGGTATGGCCTCTCGGGTTTTTCACCGGGTACCGCGAACAGACCCTCCCGGATGGGAACTGTTCTGCCGGCGGAGTCACGTTCTTCCTTCATAAGCCCCCTCCCCTCGTTAAGAAAACCCCGCCTCCGGGTGGTCCCAGAGGAAAACCCATTATTATACCACCAATCGATCGGTCCGGCTCAAGGGTCGGCCTGAATGGGTGCCCCGGGGCTCCGGCGACCTCCCCGAGAACCAGGACGAGGTTCTCCAAAAGTCACGGGATTCCGGATGGGTTTTTCTTGACATGGGTCCTGAGCGTGCTAGAATCGCATGTGTCCCGGTGAGAGGGTCTCCCGGTTTTTGCCCTTTTCCTACCGGAGGCGTGGCTGATTCCTTGTTGCGGTGTGGGATTATGTCCAAGAGAGATTCCTTCCAGGTTGAGTTTATCAATGAGATACGTCTTGCCGTGCCCCCTGATCAAACCATACTCGAGGCCTCCCTCAGGGCCGGCATCCCCCACTACCACGTCTGCGGTGGAAGGGCCCAGTGCTCCACATGCCGGATCCTGGTAGAGGAGGGGGCCGAGTTGCTGAGTCCCCCGAACGAAGCGGAGCGTGCCGTGGCCGAAAGGATGGGTTTTCCCAGGGGAGTCCGCCTGGCGTGCCAGACACGGGTGAGGGGTGGCCCGGTTAGGCTCCACCGTCTCCTCCGTGACGAGACAGACCGCAGATTGTTCGTGAAATCCGGTGCTGACATGGCCTCCTACAGCCTCGGCGAGCAACGCCGCCTCGCCCTCTTCTTTGTCGATATCCGCAACTTCACCCCCTTCGCCGAATCTCATCTACCCTATGATGTCATACATATCCTGAACCGTTTTTTCAACCTTGTGCGGGAGGCCGTGGAGGAGAAAGGTGGGAGAACCATCGAGGTGGCAGGTGACAGTCTGTACGCCGTATTCGGAATGGAGGGGGAGCTGCCGGCGGGGGTGGAGTCCGCTGTCGGGGCGGGCCTGGGGATTCTCGACAGGATCCAGAGGTTCAATGATTCCTACGTGGAACCCCTCTTCGGCCAGCGTATCTCCGTAGGCATAGGGGTTCACGTGGGCAGGGTTATCGTTGGTCACATAGGGATAGGAGTGGAGGGCGCCCTCAGTGTCATCGGCCATCCCGTCAACGTGGCGGCGAGGATCCAGGCTGCCACAAAAGAGGTGAACAACGATTTCCTCGTCTCAGAGGCTGCGTTTCGCCTGCTCCGCCATCCGCCAGGTGGGGTTTCCTCCACACGGATCGACCTGAAGGGAGTGAGAGAGCCGGTCCGGGTCTACCTTCTCGGCCGTCCTTATGAGTCTCCTTCCCGTTGAGTAAATTCCATCGTACAGGGAGAAAAGGGTAATGTTGAGGGAACTTCTCACGCCCGAAATCCGGGAACTGATCGAAGAGAAGAAGTGGCACGAGCTGAAGGAGGGACTCCTGGACTGGCCGGCTGCAGACATAGCCGATCTTGCCACCAGCCTCGGGCAGGAAAACATGTCCCTTCTCCTCCGACTTCTGCCCAAGCAACTGGCTGCCGACGTTTTCACCGAACTCGATCTCCATGAGCAGGTGGATCTCCTCCAGCGGATGGGCCAGGAGCACGTCCAGGGTATCCTATCGGAACTCGACCCCGATGACAGAACAGGCCTGTTCGAAGAGCTTCCCGGAAAGGTGACCCAGAGGCTCCTCAACCTGCTTCCTCCTGAAGACAGAAAAGAGTCTCTCAGACTGCTCGGGTTTCCCGACAGTAGTGTGGGCCGCCTCATGACCCCGGACTATGTGGCGATCCGGCCTCACTGGACCGTCGAGCGGGCCATGGCCCATGTCCGTCGGTACGGACGCGATGCGGAGACGATCAATATGATCTACGTGGTCGACGACGCCTGGCATCTTGTCGATGAAATACCTCTGAGAAGACTCATCCTGGCCGACGGGCACCAAAGAGTAGAGTCTCTCATGGACCGGAGAGTCATCTCCATTTCGGCCTTTGAGGACCAGGAGCAGGCCGTGGCAGTAACTAAGCGGTACGATTTGAGCGTCATACCTGTTGTGGATTCGGAGAATGTACTGTTGGGAATCGTCACGGTGGACGACATTCTCGATGTGTTGGAAGAGGAGACCACGGAGGATCTGCATAAGGGATCGGGTGTCGTTCCCTTCCGGACGAACTACAGCGGTGCATCCGTGTGGACCCTGTACAACAGGCGCGTTGTTTGGCTTTCTCTCCTTGCGGTGTCGGGTTTTCTTTCCGGAAGCGTCATCTCCTACTTCGAGAGAACCCTGGCGACCGTGATCAGTCTCGCCTTTTTCATACCCGTCCTGATCGACACCGGCGGCAACACCAGCAGCCAATCGGCCACACTCATAATAAGGGCTCTGGCAACGGGCGACCTGACTCTGGGAAGTTGGTTCGAGGCAATAAAGAAAGAACTGCTCGTCGGACTCCCCCTCGGACTGACTCTCGGTATCATCCTCTTTGTGTGGAGCTATCTCTGGAAGGGAGTCCCGCGGATTGGGCTGGTGGTGGGCATATCGACGGTCGTAATCGTCCTTTGGGCGAATATCATCGGGAGCCTCCTCCCGATCATCCTTACGAGGCTGAAGCTCGATCCTGCAGTCATAAGCAGCCCCCTCCTCACGACCTTTCTCGACATAACGGGTCTGTTGATCTATTTCTCTACAGCCGCCTGGCTCTTGGGAGTTTAGTTCTCTGAAGGAGCAGAGCAATGGCTACATCTGCCGGAGGCAGAGCGGGAAGAGTCCCTGCCTCACGAGGCTCATTCTGCTTCCGTTCCGCTCTTGCGGGCATTCAGCTCCACCAAGCTCCTGAGAAAGCGGACGTATGGAATGTCGTAGAGACGACTCTGCCTGAGGGCTCCCCCTCCCTTCTCCTCGGAGACTCTGGGTTGCAGGGCTCGGGCGATCTGAGCGTCTGAGTATCCAAGCTCCAGACCGACGAGAACCCGGTCTGCCAGGTCGTAAGGACCGACGATCTCCTCGTCGTGGATTCCGCCGAAACCAGGAGAGGGCTTCTGTCTTAAGGCCTCCTCGGGAAGAGCCAGGTAACGGGCGACACGAAAGACCTCCACCTTGTAGATGGAAGCAAGGGGAGCAAAGTCACCCATCAGAGGATCGTCGATTCCCCCTTCCACGAAGTAGCCGAGTGCAGCCTCGGTCCGGTTGGCGCAGATAATAAGCATGAGTCCCCTCTGCCGTGCATATTCTCTGAGTAATCGGATCCGGAGGCGATGGAGGAGGATAAGCCGTTCAAAATGGGTAAGGGCCCAACCCGGGGCCCCTCCGGATTTGACTGCCAGTATCAAACGTCTCCTCACTGTTAGAGGGGTTCGTCGGAGCGTGAGTTTCATCAGGCAGGTGGTCAGCCAGTGGGGTGGCATTCGGCGATCCCTCTCGACACGGATCGCTTCCCCGGTTATGTCGATTCCGATGAGTTTAACTCCGAGCCCTCTGTAGAGATGGGGGTTGTAATTCTCCCCCTTGACCCTGGAATCGATCATCTGGAGTCCCACGACCGGACGGGGGCACCCAGTCCGGGCCGCCTTTAAGCAGAGAGTCCCGGTGAGGAGGCTGTCAATCCCTCCACTGGCGCCGAAGACCGCTCCTGCGAACCGGCCCTCTTTGAGCCTCTCTTGAAGTCTTTCCGTTGTTTCGCCAACAAAGCGTTCCGGGGAAAAGTTCGATAGGGCTTCTTCTATGGACAGCATCGTCTTTGCGAGAAGGATCCCCTTTTTCCTGGCCGGCCGCTGCCCTCCAGAATCGCCCCCTCTGGTGGTCCGGCCGATCACATAGACATTATACACTTCCAGGACAGGTATCTCATTAAGGGGGAAGGCCTCCCTCCAGCGAACGGATCCGGTGCATGAGGCCATGGGGGATGTCAGTCCCTCCTGGGAAAACACTCCTCCCTCTACCGCCGGGCCTTGAAATTCCCCTTTCCGTGGTTACCATCAAAGCAGGAGGAACGAGTCGGATCGGGAGGGACCAGCCGAAAGGAGGTGAAAGCTCATGGCAATGGATCTGACCCCGTGGAGACCTTTCAAGGAGTTGACGACTCTCAGAGATGAGATGGACAAGCTTTGGAGCCGTTTCTTTGGGGAGTGGCCCACTCTTGAGCCGTTCCGGACCGAATGGGCGCCTTCCCTGGATGTGTCCGAGACAAAGGACAACATCGTCGTGAAAGGGGAGGTTCCCGGGATCGACCCAAAGGACATCGATATCTCCATAGCCAACGGGGTTCTCACCATCAAGGGTGAGAAGAAACAAGAGCAGGAGGAGAAAGACGAGAACTACCACATGATCGAGAGGAGATACGGGTCCTTTTCAAGGTCGATCAGGTTGCCCCATGACATCCAGAACGACAAGGTGAAGGCCAGCTACAAGAACGGCGTGTTGAAGATCACCTTGCCCAAGTCCGAAGAGGCGAAAAGGAAGGAAGTCAAGATCAAGGTCGAATAAGGTCCACCTTGGATTCTGCTTCCCCCCTCCCGATCCGGGTGGGTTCCTCCGGTTTTTCAGGAGCCGAGTCATCATCTGCAGTCGTACTATTCATTAAGGATCATAGTATCGACATCTCTCAAATCGGTCTCATTTTTCATCCATAAGAAAGGAGGCGACCAGATATGGCAAAAGCAGTGGGAATAGATTTGGGCACCACCAATTCGGTGGTCGCCGCAATGGAAGGCGGGAAACCGACGGTCATTGCCAATGCCGAGGGTTCCCGAACAACCCCGTCGGTTGTGGCCTTTACAAAGGACGGTCAGCGGCTGGTAGGGCAGATCGCCAGGCGCCAGGCAGTCCTGAACCCGGAGAATACGATCCACTCAGCCAAACGATTCATCGGTAGGAAGTACAGCGAGGTTTCCTCGGAGATTGAAAATGTTTCCTATCGGGTGGTTCCGGGCAAGGACGGAGCCGTACGGTTCGAAATCCTCGGCAAGACTTATGCCCCGGAAGAGATTTCCGCGCAGGTCCTGCGCAAGCTCGTCGACGACGCTTCCAAGTACCTCGGCGAGAAGGTCAAGGACGTGGTGATCACGGTTCCCGCTTACTTCAATGATGCCCAGAGGCAGGCAACCAAGGATGCGGGGACGATTGCCGGGCTCAATGTGTTGAGAATCATAAACGAGCCCACGGCAGCGTCCCTGGCATACGGTCTGGAGAAGAAGAAGAGCGAGAAGGTGCTGGTCTTCGACTTTGGGGGTGGGACCTTTGATGTTTCCATCCTCGAGGTGGGAGAGGGTGTGGTCGAGGTCAAGGCGACAAGCGGTGACACCCACCTTGGTGGAGACGACCTCGACAAGCGCATAGTCGACTGGATGGCAACGGAGTTCAAGAACAGTTACGGCATCGACCTGAGGCAGGACAAACAGGCCCTCCAGAGGCTCTATGAAGCCGCGGAAAAGGCAAAATGCGAACTCTCGAGCATGGTGGAGACCTCCATAAATCTCCCCTTCATCACAGCCGATGCCTCGGGGCCGAAGCACCTCGATATGAAGCTGACCCGGGCGAAGTTCGAGAGCCTGACACAGGATCTGATCCAGCGCTTGGAGGGGCCGTTCAAACAGGCACTGCAGGACGCGAAGATGACCGCCGACGATATCGACGAGGTTGTTCTCGTCGGGGGCTCGACGCGGATCCCTGCGGTCCAGGAGCTGGTCAAGAGGCTTTCAGGGGGCAAAGAGCCCAACCAGTCTGTAAACCCGGACGAGGTGGTGGCAGTGGGAGCCGCGGTCCAGGCGGGTGTGCTCCAGGGCGAGGTCCAGGATGTCCTCCTTCTCGATGTGACGCCTCTTTCCCTCGGTGTTGAGACGCTGGGCGGTGTAATGACCAAGATCATCGACCGGAACACCACCATCCCGGTCCGAAAGAGCGAGATCTTTTCGACGGCAGAGGACAACCAGCCAGCGGTAGATATCCACGTGCTCCAGGGAGAACGGGAGATGGCCCGGGACAATCGTACCCTAGGCATGTTCAAACTCGAGGGGATTCCTCCTGCCCCGAGAGGGGTGCCGCAGATAGAGGTGACCTTCGATATCGATGCTAACGGGATCTTGAACGTGAGCGCCAGGGACAAGGCCACGGGGAAAGAGCAGAAGATCACCATCTCCGGTTCCACGAGTCTCAACAAGGACGAGATCGATCGGATGATCCGCGAAGCCGAAGCCCACAGCGCCGAGGACAGGAAGAGACGGGAGAGGGTGGAGGCCGCCAACCAGGCCGACAGCCTTGCCTACCAGGTGGAACGGCAGCTCCGTGAACTAGGTGAAAAGGTCCCGGTGCATGAGAAGGCCCGGTGCGAACAGCTCATCGCCGAGATAAGGCAGGCCATCAAAGAGGAAGCTCCTGTGGAACGGCTGCGCTCCCTTACGAGTGACCTGCAGCAGGCCGCCCACGGAATGAGTGCCGCGGCCTACCAGCAGGCCTCCGGAGGGGCGGCCGGACAAGGGGGATACTCGGGCACCCAGAGAGCCACGGGGACCGATGACGATGTGGTGGATGCCGAGTTCGAGGAGAAGAGCTGAGACGGGCAGGTTCTGAACCCGGGCCTCCCTTCGGAACGATGGAAGCCCCCAAAAGGGACCTCCCCAGGCGAGCACCCCTGAAGGGGGGTCCCTGTTTCCACGTGGCGGCTCGATCCGGTTTGAGAGGAGCCCGGCAGAGAAAGAACTCCGGGAAAGGAGAGAGACCATGAAACCCAGGACTCATTTTTCCATATGGTACGTGGTGGGGGCTTTCATCCTCATGAGCCTGCTCCAGCTGTATCTGATCCCTCCCCCCCAGGCAGAGGTTCCCTACAGTCGTTTCAAGCAGCTCGTCCAGGAGGAGAAGGTCAAGGAAGTGGTCATCGATCCGAACCTCATCATGGGGACCTACAGGGAGGGAGAGCAGCCCCCGGGGGCGCCCAAGTATTTCAAGACGGTCCGTGTGGACGATCCGGAACTGGTCAAGGATCTCCAGGCCCATGGGGTGCAGTTCTCCGGCCACTACGAGAGCCCCTGGGTCAAGGGGCTCCTGGGCTGGGTTCTTCCCCTTTTGATTCTCTTTGCCATATGGGGCTTCGTATTCAAGAAGATGGGTCCTGGGGCGGGGGTCATGACCTTCGGAAAGAGCCGGGCCAAGCTCTATGCCCAGGAGAACCTCGGGGTCACCTTCAATGACGTGGCCGGTGTAGATGAGGCCAAGGAGGAGTTGAAGGAGATCATCGACTTTCTCAAGGTTCCCCAGCGGTTCCAGGCATTGGGAGGGAAGATCCCCAAGGGCGTCCTCCTGGTCGGCCCTCCGGGAACGGGGAAGACCCTCCTGGCAAAAGCCGTGGCCGGAGAGGCCGGTGTTCCGTTTTTCAGCATGAGCGGTTCGGATTTCGTCGAGATGTTTGTGGGAGTCGGAGCGGCCAGGGTGAGGGATCTCTTTTCCCAAGCCCACCAGAAGGCTCCCTGCATCATTTTCATAGACGAGCTGGATGCTCTGGGCAAGGCACGAGGCGTGGGGCCTACGGGCGGCCACGAGGAGAGGGAGCAGACCCTCAACCAACTCCTGGTAGAGATGGACGGTTTTGATCCCAAAAAAGGAGTGATTATCATGGCGGCCACCAACAGGCCGGAGATCCTCGATCCGGCATTGCTCAGACCGGGACGGTTCGACCGCCACATCCTGGTGGACCGGCCTGATCTGAAGGGACGGGAAGAGATCCTCAGGGTTCACACCAAAAAGGTAAAACTCGCCCCTGGGGTGGACCTGAAGATCCTGGCTGCCCGGACACCGGGTATGGTAGGGGCCGATCTTGCCAATGTGGTGAACGAGGCCGCCTTGCTGGCAGCCAGAAAGAACAAGCAGTCCGTGGAAATGACCGACTTCGAAGAGGCGATAGACCGGGTGATGGCGGGGTTGGAGAAGAAGAACCGGGTCATGAGCGACAAGGAGAGGGAGATCGTGGCCTACCATGAACTCGGCCATGCGATCACCGCGGAATCCCTGCCCCATGCGGATCCGGTCCACAAGGTATCGATCGTTCCCCGGGGCATCGCCGCACTGGGCTATACTCAGCAGCTACCTACAGAGGAGCGGTTCCTGCTGACCAGGTCGGAGCTCATAGACAGGATGACGGTCCTTTTGGGCGGCCGGGCAGCCGAAGAGATCGTCTTCGGGGAGATCTCGACGGGGGCTTCCAACGACCTGGAAAAGGCGAGCGACATAGCCCGCAGGATGGTCACGGAATACGGGATGAGCGACCGCCAGGGGCCGATAGCTTTCGAAAAGGCCAAGCGGCCTCTTTTCCTCGAAACCGGGTACACTCCTCCAAAGGAGTACAGCGAGGAGACTGCAAAGGAGATAGACGAAGAGGTGAGAGGTCTGGTCCACGGTTGCTATGAGACAGCAAAGTCGATCCTGCACAAGAACAGGAAGGCCCTGGATCGGATCGCCAAGATTCTCCTTCAAAAGGAGGTTCTCGAGGGAGAGGAACTGAGAAGGCTTCTCACCCAGCAGGAGATCAAGGCCCTCGGTACCGGAGATTCCAAGCCGGTCCGGGAACCGGAAGTGAAAAAGGCCTAGGGGGACGGGTTTGCGGAGAGCTTCGTCGATTCCTGCGGAGCCCTCCGCGGGCCGACCCGGGTACGGGGCGATGAGATGGCAGGACAGATCGTGACTATCCCCATGGAGACGGACAGAGGGATTCCCAACGAACTTCCCGTGCTGCCTGTAAGGGGGATGGTTCTCTTCCCAGAGATGACCGCCCCCGTTCTCGTGGGGAAGGACCGCTCGAAGAGACTGGTCGATGACGCCCTTGTCGGCGACAAACTCGTGGCGGTCGTGGCCGCGAGAAACCAGACCGTGGAAGAGCCCGGCCCCGAGGATCTCTACTCCATTGGTACTGCGGCCCAAGTCGTCAAGAAGGTCAACCTGCCCAATGGGACCTACCAGGTCATTTTCCGGGGCATAAGGAAGGTCAACATCTTTTCCTACAGCCAGACGGCCCCTTACCTACGGGGCAAGATTCTCCTTCTGGAGGAAGACCTCGGACAAGGCAGAGAGACCGAAGCCATGGCGTTGAATATCAGGAAGCTGTTCGGCCGGGTCATCGAGCTTTCTCCCCTTCCTCCGGAGTTGGGCGTAGCGGTCATGAACGTGGAGGAGCCCCACCGGCTCGTCTCCCTGGTGGTATCCAATCTCGACATCCCCGTGGAAAAGAAGCAGGAGGTGCTGGAGGTTACGAGTCTGAAACAAGCCCTCGAGAGGGTCATGATCCTTCTCAACGAGCAGGTGGAGAGGCTCGAACTGAGCGCCGAAATCCAGAAGAGGATCCAGGAAGGCACCGAGAAACACCAGCGCGAGTATCTGCTCCGGGAGCAGCTCAAAGCCATCCAGAAGGAGCTCGGAGAAGGTGATGAGAGAACGGTCGAGATATCCGGCCTGAAGAAACGGATAGATGAAGCCGGACTTCCCGAAGATGTAAGGGAGGTTGCCGAAAAAGAGCTGGACCGCCTCTCCAAGATGCCGCCGGCTGCAGGGGAATACACGGTCTCACGGACCTATCTCGACTGGATTCTCGATCTTCCGTGGTCGGTCTCCACGGAGGACGATCTCGACCTGGACAGGGCCGAACTGATTCTCAACGAGGACCATCACGATCTGGAGCGAGTGAAGAAACGGATACTGGAGTATCTGGCCGTCCGTAAGTTGAAAGCAGACAGTCGTAGCCCGATTCTCTGTTTTGTGGGTCCCCCGGGTGTGGGGAAGACCTCTCTCGGCCAGTCGATCGCCCGCGCCATGGGAAGGAGATTCGTCCGGGTTTCCCTGGGAGGGGTGAGGGACGAGGCCGAGATCCGGGGCCACCGGAGGACCTACGTGGGCGCCCTTCCGGGTCGGATAATCCAGGGCATCAAGAAGGCCGGGGCCAACAATCCCGTATTCATGCTGGACGAAGTGGACAAGATCGGGACCGATTTTCGAGGCGATCCGGCCTCCGCCCTTCTGGAGGTCCTGGATCCTGAGCAGAACCACGCCTTTTCAGACCACTATCTCGAGGTTCCCTTTGATCTTTCCAGGGTGATGTTCATCACCACGGCCAACATGCTGGACACGGTTCCTCCCGCGTTGAGGGACCGGATGGAGGTACTCGAGCTTCCCGGGTACACGGAAGAGGAAAAGGTGGAAATAGCCCGAAAGTATCTCATCCCCCGCCAGTTGGAGCAGCATGGATTGACAGGGGAGGCTCTCTCTTTTGAGGAGGGAACCGTTCGGGCGATCATAAGGTCCTATACCAGGGAAGCAGGGGTGAGGAATCTGGAGCGTGAGATAGCCGCTGTCTGCAGAGCCGTGGCTGCCAGGGTGGCCAGAGGGGAAAGGCGGCCTGTGAGGGTATCCCGGGAGGATCTCTCCTCCTTTCTCGGGCCGGATAAGTACATCCCCGAGAGCCGGGCAAGGACCTGGGGGCCCGGGCTTGCCACGGGTCTCGCCTGGACGCCCGCAGGGGGGGAGATCATTTTCGTTGAAGTATCGAAGATGAAAGGGAAACAGAGGCTTACCATGACGGGCCAACTCGGCGAGGTGATGAAGGAGTCGGCCAGGGCTGCGTTGAGCTACCTGAGGTCGAGGGCGAGGGATTTCGGTATCGAGGAGGACTTTTTCGACCATCACGACATCCATATCCATGTGCCGGCCGGGGCGACCCCCAAGGACGGGCCTTCGGCCGGCCTGGCCATTCTCTGTGCTCTCTTCTCGGCTGTAACGGGGAGACCCCTTCGCCGGGACATAGCCATGACCGGGGAGATTACGCTCAGGGGAGACGTGCTGCCGGTTGGGGGCATCAAGGAGAAAGTCCTGGCTGCCAAGCGGGCAGGTATAGGGTCTGTCATGCTTCCCCAGCTCAATGAGAAGGATCTGGAGGAGGTGCCGGAGAGCGGGCGGAGGGGGATGACCTTCAGATGGGTCAAGCGGATGGAGGAGGCCATCGACTTGGCTGTGGAGAAGCCTAAGAACCGGTAGCGGGCGGGCAAGCGGGGAATCCTTGCCTGGAAAGGGGTCGGTCGTGTTTTTCAATCCTCTCACATTCCTGTTTATGATCGTCTTTTTCTTCGTTCTGGTCTTCTTCTTTATCACGGTCCAGATCAACATCATTGCCCTGGCCTTTGCCAGGCTGGGCATCCCGTCCCAGCATGTCTTCATGGCCATGTTTGCAAGCCTTTTCGGCAGCTTCATCAACATTCCCCTGAAGAAGATCCCCCAGGAGACCATGACCACCGAGACATGGGTGAGCTATTTTGGATTCAGACATGTTGTCCCCGTGTGGCGGCAGAAAGATACGGTGTTGGCCGTGAACCTGGGAGGGGCCGTGATCCCTACCCTGCTGTCGATGTATCTCCTCTTGAAGACCGGGCTCTGGGGAGGGGCTGTCGTCGCCACAGCAATAATGAGCTTTGTGACCTTCAAGCTGGCAAAACCCGTTCGGGGGGTGGGTATCGCCCTTCCGGCCTTTGTACCCCCGGTCGTGGCCGCCCTGGTGTCGATCATGATCGCTGGCGGCAATGCGCCGGTGGTCGCCTACGTTTCAGGGACCCTCGGCACCCTTATCGGAGCCGACCTGCTCAATTTGAAGAGGATCGGGAACCTCGGGGCGCCGGTGGCCTCCATCGGTGGGGCCGGAACTTTTGATGGGATTTTTCTCAATGGGATACTCGCCGTGCTTCTGGCCGCGATCCTGGCATGACTCCCATCCCGGAGGAGAGGATCGGTAAGGATATGAGGAAGGAGACGGCATGCTGCACCGAGCCCTGTAGGGCTGGAAAGGAGGATACGATGAAGAGGCAGAGTAAAATCGTTCTTTTGGTGGTAATGGCACTGGTAGTCTGGGGGGGGATCGCCCTTGGTCCGGCCCGGGCAGGTGCTGCTGATTCCCAGCCGGCAGTGGTGGCGAGTTATTCGGCCGTTGCCAAGAAGGCGATGCCGGCCGTGGTCAACATCTCTTCGGAAAAGATCATCCGAACCGAGGAGACTCCCATGTCCCCCTTTTTCAGCGACCCCTTTTTCCGGAGATTCTTCGGAGAGGGAATGCTCCCCTTCGGGGGGATTCCCAGGGAACGGCGTGCTCGGAGCCTCGGGTCAGGAGTCATTGTCGATCCTTCCGGCCAGATACTGACCAATAACCACGTGATCGCCGGGGCAACGGAGATCACCGTGTTCCTTACCGACAAGCGGCAGTTCAAGGCGAAGGTCATAGGGGCCGATCCGAAGACCGATCTGGCATTCCTTAAGATCGATGGAGAGGGGTTCCCATTCCTGCCCCTTGGCGATTCTGCCCGACTCGATGTAGGCGATGTCGTTCTGGCCATCGGCAATCCCTTCGGCATCGGGCAGACCGTGACCATGGGTATCGTCAGCGCCAAGGGCCGCGCGGCTGTGGGGATCGCCGACTACGAGGATTTCATCCAGACCGATGCGGCCATCAATCCCGGCAACTCCGGGGGTGCCTTGATCAACCTCAAAGGGGAGTTGATCGGGATCAATACGGCCATCATTTCCAGATCCGGGGGGTATCAGGGTATAGGCTTCGCCATCCCCTCCAACATGGCCCGGGTGGTGATGAAGAGTCTGAAGAAGTACGGCAGGGTGATCCGCGGTCAGGTCGGTCTGAAGATCCAGGAGGTTACACCCCAAATCGCCAAGGCTTTCGGCCTGGATCAGGTGAAGGGGGCTCTGGTCTCGGATGTGATACCGCAGAGTCCTGCCGATAAGGCGGGTATTCGCCGGGGCGATATCATCCTGGAGTACGGCGGGCGATCGGTTCAGGATGCGGCCCATTTTCGGAACATGGTGGTCCTCACGCCCATCGGCACGAAGGTTCCTGTCAAGATCTTCCGCGAGGGGAGGATCATGGAGCTCAATGTAGTGGTAGAGGAGATGCCCTTGGAGAAGGCTTCGATCAAGCAGTTGATCAACAGGAGCCCACTGGAGGGCATGGCCGTGGCGGAACTCACCGATGAGATCAGACAGAAGCTGGGCGTCGGAGAGGAGATCTCCGGCATCGTGGTAACCGAGGTGAAACCGGGAAGCCGCGCCTCGGCAGCCGGTGTACGCCCGGGGGACGTTATTCTGGAGGTGAATAAGAGGCGTGTCCCGAGTCTTTCAGAGTTTTCGAATGCCCTGGGGGCGGCTTTGAGAAGTGGATCCGGGCTCCTCCTCCTCATCTACCGGAGAGGGGCCGTGCTCTATCTCGCCATCCAGTAAGGGATCGGCCGGAGGGAGAGCCATGGGTGACTCCACGATGGTCAAGAAACCGGATATCGAGCAACTCAGGTCCATGGAGAAGATCAACGCGGCCATGATCAACCACGCCCGGGAGATCGCCGAGGAGATCGGGGCGACGGCGGTCCTGGTCTATGTCGACGTGATCAAGTCTCGGGAGAACCTCGAGAATCTCATCAAGGGCGGGCGTTGCATCCTGGCCGCAAGAAGCGAGAATGTGCTGGACGACCTTGCCCTGATGGGTGGATCGGAGGACCGGATCATCCGGGTTCCATACATGAACCTGACCCGGACCAGTCAGGTCAAGGTTGCGGCCATTCTCGCTCTATCCAACGGGTTGATCCAGAGCGGGGACCGACTCGTCTGTCTGTCCGGCTCGCCGAGGTACGGCATACTGGACAGCCTCACAGTCACAGACGTGAACCGCGAGTTTGAGATCTTCTCCTCCAAGAGCCTCGACATAGCCAGCCAGATCGAATCTCCCTACGTCTTCGACCGGCTCCTCACCCTTGCCCTGGAACTTGCGGAGGAGGGCAGGGAGGGCAAACCCGTGGGCACCATCTTTGTCCTGGGGGATCATGAGAAGGTGATGAGCCTGTCCAGCCAGATGGTGATCAACCCCTTTGAAGGTGTCCCCGAAGGGGAGCGGAACATCATGGACCCGGGCCTCAAGGAGACGATCCGGGAGTTTGCTGCTCTCGACGGTGCGTTCGTGATCCGGGAGGACGGGGTGGTTCTGGCCGCCGGCCGCCATCTCAAGGCGTCAGCCGAGGACACCGACCTTCCCAGGGGCCTCGGGGCTAGACACCGTTCGGCAGCGGGGATCACCGCCGTGACCAACGCCCTGGCCATCGTGATCTCAGAGTCGACGGGGGACGTGCGGATATTCAACCGGGGGAGGGTGTTCATGGAGATCGAAAAAGGCGAGAGAGAGCGGACGGCCTGACAGGCCTGCGGGGGTCGCCTCGATATTTCCGCACAGAAACAGATGAATCCCCGGATGAGATGACTCATCCGGGGATTTTTCTCTTGACATATCCCGGAGATTACCTAAAATAGATTTCGACTTTGATGGTTTCAAGCCTGGTGTGGTCTTCCGAGCACCTAACCCAGTGCCACGATTCCGTCTCTTGTTTCAATCTTTCGGATGAGCCGGAGACGCCATGACTCCAGAGGCGTACAAGGGTGCCGTGTCGCGGAGCCCTCCCTCGATGCTTGGGGGGTCGGGAAAGCGTCCGGTGAATGCTCGCCTGAAGGAGTTGCAGGCCGGAGGGAGGGGTTGCTCGGGTCTGTGTGAGAAAAGGCGGGATCTTGAGACTGACGTCTATCGAAGGGAGGTATGGAAATGAATAGGTACAAGCTGGTTTTGTGTTCGCTGTTGGCCCTGGTCATGCTTTTCGGCCTCCAGGTCTGCTGGGCTGGGGAGAAGGTCCTCAAGGTGGGATGGCTCTCAGAACCCAAGACTCTCGACCCGGTCGGGCCGTCGGACAATCCTTCGCTGTGGGCACTCCATAATGTCCAGGACAGTCTGGTCCGGGTCTCTAACGACTCCCAGAGCATTGAGCCTGATATGGCCGAATCATGGGAGGTTTCCGACGACAATCTCACCTATACGTTCCATCTCCGGAGG
Source organism: Deltaproteobacteria bacterium (assembly GCA_019308905.1). Taxonomy (NCBI): domain Bacteria; kingdom Pseudomonadati; phylum Myxococcota; class Myxococcia; species Deltaproteobacteria bacterium. The sequence continues at coordinate 32,586 of JAFDHF010000006.1, read as the reverse complement.
GGCATGAAGTTCCATAACGGGGAGGAGGTCACCGCCGAGGACGTGGTGTTTTCGCTCAACAGGACCCGTGACCCGAAGCAGTGCCCCTATTCCTCGATGTTTGAACCTATCAAGGATATCCAGGCCGTCGACAGGTATACGGTCAAGCTGATTCTGAGCGCCCCCTATGCCCCGATACTTGCGGATCTGGCCATGTTCAACGCCGCCATCATTCCCAAGAAGTATTTCCAGAAGGTCGGGGGGACCGAGAACTTCGGCAGGCATCCCATGGGGGCAGGCCCCTTCAAGTTCGAATATTGGAAGCCCGGCGAGGAGATACTCTTCTCGAAGTTCGACGACTACTGGAGAAAAGGACTCCCGAAGGTCGACGAACTCAGGTACCTCATAATGCCGGACGCGACCTCGAGGGCCATCGCCGTTCGAGGGGGGAGCATCGACGTTGCCGTATATGTTCCCTTCAGCGAGGTCCAGAGCCTCAAGGCCGCCCCGAATGTGAAGGTCTCCATCGACAGGATATGGCGGCACGATTTCATAAAGATCAACTGTGGGATCAAGCCGTTCACGGATGTGAGGGTAAGGCGCGCCCTTAACTACGCGGTGAACAAGAAGGGCATAATCAGGGCCGTGCTTTTCGGCTTCGGCGAGGTGGCCCCTTCGTATATGCCGCCGGTGAAGTATTACAACGACAGGTTGAAGGGCTACCCGTACAATCCGGAAAAGGCCAGGAGCCTGCTGAAGGAGGCCGGGTACGAAAAGGGTTTCAAGACATCGATACTGGTTACCGCGGGCGAGCCCATGATGGTCAGTATCGCCACCATTTTGCAGCAGAACTTGAAGGACATAGGGATCGAGGCGTCCATCGAGAAGGTTGAAGAGGGTACCCGTTGGGACAGGCTGATTGCCAGAAAATACCAGCTTTCACCCGACTATTACACGAGCGACATCCTGGATGACGACTTGCTGACGGATTTCGGCATCTCCTATGCCGGGAATCAGGCGTATTTCTCCGACTATCACAACCCGAAAGTCGAGGAGCTCGCCTCCCTGGGGAGGAAGACACTGGATGAGAAGAAGAGAAGGGAGATCTACTACGAGCTCCAGAGGATCGTAATGGAGGATGCTGCCCAGATCTTCCTGACCACAACCCCGACGGCGACTGCAATGAGGGACAATGTCCAGGGACTCATCGTTCCTGCCAGCAACTACTACAGATGGGAGTATGTGTCCATAGGAGATTAAGGGGCTTTTCTTCCCCGGGATCACCTGTGGGACGAGGCCCGATGGCATGACGATTCGGGCCGCACGGCGAGAGAAAAAAGACAAACATAAGGCTCTTCTTCACAAGGTCCAGGAATGCAGCGGGGTTCTCGCAGGCTGGAGGGGAGCCTTATGTTTTCAAGGTTGCTTGGGATATGACTCTTGAAAAATACGCACTGAAAAGATTCCTCGAGATAATCCCCGTTTTCTTCATCGTCTTGTTCATAGTCTTTCTGATGCTTCATCTCATACCGGGGGATCCGGCGAAGAACATCCTCGGTATCATGGCCACTCCTGAGCGACTCGAGCAGTTGCGCGAGACCCTGGGCCTGAACGAACCTGTCTACAAGCAGTTTTACCGGTTCATCGGCAGGCTCTTGCACGGGGATCTGGGGCGTTCGATACGATACATGGCCCCGATTACCACCCTGATATTCTCGAGAATAAAGGTGACCCTGGCACTGGTGATGATGTCAGGGATGATCTGTGTCATCTTCTCGCTGCCCATTGGTCTGTACGCGGCCAAAAACCACGGCAAATTGCCGGACTATGCCGTGGGAGTCTCTTCCCTTTTCATCTTCTCCATGCCCGAGTTCTGGACGGGTCTCCTGTTCCTGAACCTCTTCGCCCTGAAGCTCGGGTGGTTCCCTACAGGCGGGTGGGGGGCTGGCGCCCTGAACAATCTCTACCACCTGTTCTTGCCGAGCCTGATCCTGGCGCTGTTCCTGACGGCTCTGGTCACGAGGACCTTGAGATCCGACATGCTCGAAGTCCTCCAGAAGGAATACATAAGATTGGCGAGGACCTACGGTTTCTCGGAGTTGAAGATCTACACGAAGTACGCCCTCAAGAACGCGCTCCTCCCGACCATCACCGTAATCGGTCTGAACCTGGGATGGCTCCTAGGTTCTTCCGTCGTAATCGAAACGGTATTTTCATTGCCCGGAATAGGGGCGATGCTGCTGGATGCCGTGATAGTGAGGGATTATCCCTTGATACAGGGGATAAGTCTCGTGTTTGCCCTGGCGATTCTGTTGAACAACTACGTCGTCGACATACTCTATGGAATCATAGATCCCAGGATATACAGGGAGTGAAAGAAGAGGGCGGGTTTGTATCGGGGGGAAAAGGGCAGATGAATCTCGACGGATTCATACCCAAGTTGAACGGCAGGAGCGGAATGGCGAAGTTCAGGAAGTTCGCCAAGAACCCGAGTATCAGGGTCGGCTTGATAATGATCGGCATCTTGACGGTAGTGGGAGTGTCTTCGCCTCTCATTTCACCCTATGATCCGTTTCAACAGAATCTGATGGAGAGCCTTCAGCCTCCGAGCCTCAGGCACCCCTTTGGGACGGATCTCTATGGCAGGGACGTCATGTCGAGGGTCATGTACGGGGCATGGATAGCCATAAAGATCTGCGTCATAGGCGTGGGGATCGCCTTTGTTGCAGGGAACCTGGCAGGGGCTTTTGCAGGCTACTATGGCGGCTGGATCGACTCCATCATCATGCGCATCGTCGATTCCATATTGGCCTTCCCTTTCCTCGTCCTCGTCATCGCCATAATGGCTATTTTCGGACCCGGCCTGAGGAACCTCTATTTTGCCATAGCCGTCGTGAGCTGGTGCCAGTACGCCAGGATAGCGAGGAGCAGGTACATCTCCGAGAAGGAGGCCGATTATGTAATGGCTGCCAGAGCCGTGGGGTTTCCCGACAAGAGGATCATATTCGGGCACCTTCTGCCCAATGCGATCTCACCGACCGTGGTCTACGCTTCCCTGGACTGTGCCCTTGTCATCCTGCTTGCGGCTTCCCTGAGCTTCATCGGTGTGGGCGCACAACCACCGGTGCCGGAGTGGGGAGCGCAGATAGCAGAGGGGAGGCAGTTGTTGCAGGTGGCCTGGTGGGTTGCAACCTTTCCGGCACTGGGCATCATGTATACCGTCATCGGGTGCAGCATGCTCGGGGACGGTCTGAGAGACAGATTGGCGGGCCAGTGATGGATGTCTTGGTCATAGAGGGTCTTTCCACTCGATTCGTGGGAGACGGTGTCGAGGTTGTGGCCGTCGACGATGTCGACCTCGTGGTCAAGGAGAGGCAGACCGTCGGGCTGGTGGGCGAGTCGGGAAGCGGCAAGAGCACGATCGCCAACTCGATACTCGGGATTCTGCCCGAGACGGGGAGGATGCCCTCCGGAGTGATTCGCTTCAAGGGGGTCGACCTGAGGGGGCTCGGGGAAAGGGAGATGCAGCATGAGATCAGGGGCAAGCAGATCAGCATGATCTTCCAGGATCCCATGGTATCGCTGAACCCTCTGTTCACCGTGGGGGCGCAGGTAGTCGATGTCCTCAGGCTCCACCAGAACCTGGGAACTCAGGAGGCCAGGGCAAAGGCGGTTGAGCTGTTCAAGAAGGTCGGTATCTCCGATCCCGAAAAACGCTTCCACAGCTACCCCCACGAGCTGAGCGGGGGAATGATCCAGAGAGTCGTCATAGCCATGGCCATGAGCTGCCAGCCTTCTCTGATCATTGCCGACGAGCCCACGACGGCACTGGATGTAACGATTCAAAACCAGATCCTCAACGAATTCGAGAAGCTCGTAAGGGAGGCCGGTGTATCCGTGCTTTGGATAGCCCATGATCTCGGGGTGATCAGGCGGGTGAGCGATTACGTTTACGTCATGTATGCCGGGACCATACTGGAGCGGGGAAATGGGGAGGATGTTTTCCGAAATCCCCTGCATCCCTACACAGAAGGGCTGCTTCGATCGAATCCCATATACCACAAGCCCAAGAGCCAGATCCCGACAATCAGGGGTGAACTGAGCCAGATGCCGACCAAGGGATGCCGCTTTTATCCGCGCTGCACCATGGCCGATGGAGAATGCGTGGAAGGGGACATAGGATGGGTTCGGTTTGAAGGGGATCACTGGGTTCGTTGCAGGAAGACAGAAGCCCGCGGGAATTCTCGTGAGTGAGCACTCGCCAGAGCAGAAGGTGATGACAGAAGCGACGGTTTCCGAGAATGTAGTGGTTGTTGAGGGTTTGAAGAAGTACTACAGGCTGAGAACCGGCTTTGTCGACAAGATGTTCATGAAAGAACAGAAGTACGTCAAGGCGGTAGACGACGTCTCTCTCGAAATAGGTGAACGCAAGACCTTCGGTCTCGTGGGGGAAAGCGGCTGCGGGAAGTCTACACTGGGAAGGTGCATACTCAGGCTCGAGCCGATCACGGACGGTACCATAACCGTTTTTGGTCAAGATATCGGCGGCCTGGATGAGAACGGACTCAGGCACTTCAGGAAAAGGGCACAGATGATATTCCAGAACCCCTACTCCACCCTGCCTCCGCACAAGACGATCGGCAGGATGCTGAAGGAGGTAGTCGACTACCACAGAGTCGTCGATGGGAAAGAGGCCGGCCAGTACTGTCTTTCGATCCTGGAGCAGGTGGGGCTGGACGGGAAATTCTTCAATAGCAGGCCCAAGACCCTGAGCGGGGGCCAGCGCCAGAGGGCGGCCATAGCCCGGGCGCTCGCGACCGAGCCCCGGTTCATCATACTCGACGAGCCTGTGACAGCCCTGGACATATCGATACAGGCGCAGATCCTTAACCTACTCATGCGGTTGCAAGAGGAAAAGGGATTGACCTATCTCTTCATAGCACACGACCTCTCCGTGATCAGGCATGTCTCGGACGTGATCGGTGTGATGTACCTCGGAAAGATGGTGGAATTCCTCCCGGCGGACGAGCTGGGGTCGAACAGCGCTCATCCCTATACCAGGTCTCTCATGTCGTCGAGCCCCATGCTGAGCGAACTCTTCGAGGGCGAGAAGATACGTCTGACAGGGGAACTCCCCTCTGCCATAGATCCTCCTCAAGGCTGCAGGTTCCATACACGATGTCCCTACTGCTTTGACAGGTGCAAGAAAGAGGAGCCCCGACTGAAGTCCGTCGGGGAGTCCCACCTCGTTTCCTGCTTTCTCTGCGATCGGTAGCGGCGTTCGGGGCCGGGATGGGGATCGGCACGAGAGGCAGTATCCCTTTGGCAGTCGTCCAACTGGATGCCGGTTCTCATGGGGCGGATCAGGCAAAGGAGGAAAAAATGAAAAGAGCCACCAAGGAGAGGGTATGCTATGCCATGTCGGCCGATAACAAGCCGGTTCTTCGCGTCTCCGGCGGTGAGCCGTTCCGGCTTGAAGTAGAGGACTGTTACAGCGGCAATCTTCGGACCCCGGAGGACGTGTTTACCAAGGAGATGTGGGGGACGGTCAATCCTGCCACAGGGCCGGTCTTCGTGGAGGGGGCAAGGGCCGGTGATGTTCTCCGTGTGGAGATAGAGGAGATAGAGATCCGTGATTACGCCGTCATGTGCGTGGAAAAGGGAAGCGGGGCTCTGGGTGACTACATCGAGGGTGTCGAAACGAGCATCTACCCCATAAGGGATGGCTTACTCCACGCGGGAGAGGGGCTCTCGATTCCCATCAGGCCCATGATCGGCGTCATAGGCACCGCACCGGAGGGCGGAGTCATACTCAACGGAACCCCGGGAGAGCATGGCGGCAACATGGACTGCAGGGAGATCACCGCGGGCTCCAGGGTCTACCTCCCTGTCAACGTCGAGGGGGCTCTCCTCTGTGTGGGCGATCTTCACGCCCTCATGGGGGATGGAGAGGTCTGCATCTGTGGGGCAGAGGTCTCGGGCGAGGTGGCATTACGAGTAGATCCGGTCGCATCGTCCCTGCCCACCCCCTGTGTGGAAACGGATGAAAGCGTCTATTTCATAAGCTCTGCACTGACCCTCGATGAATGTGAAAGGGCGGTTCTGGGGAAGACCCACACCTACCTGACAGAGATGCTTGGGTTGAGGCCCAACGAGGCTGCGAGGATCATGAGCCTGGTCGGCCATCTCCAGGTGTGCCAGGTGGTTGACCCTCTCAAGACCATGCGCTTTGCCCTGCCCAAGTGGTTATTGAGGTCTCGTGGTATGGATGGCGATATTACGGGATCGGTTCGGTCTCAGGGAGGGTCGTCATGAGTCCTGCTGGAAGCCAGGGGACCTTGCCCGCGCTCGGCCTTGAGGCGGGCTGAGGTGAAAGCGTGTATCAAGGAGCCTGCAGCGAGACCGGGCCTGTAAGGCACAAGGGCGATGCTCGCGCCGGATTCCTTTCCGAGGTCTCTCAAGATCCCTTGTATCTCTTCCTCGGGGAGGAGCCTCGAATCCTTCCAGTCTGCCACCTGGACCTTTATGAGTACCCTGTTTTGGTCTCCCACCATCTCGGTGGCTCGCCGGGCAAGGAGGGGCATGAGATCGAGGGCCTCTTCAAGGGTCAGGCCGAGCTCTTCCTGGATCTGCCTGTGATAGGCCATAACAGAGAAGTAGTCGAAGGGACGGGACAGGGCCGCCTCGAGACTCTGGGAATACCAGGCCATCGCATTTCGAGGATCCAATATCGACTCGTAGTAGAGGTTGGTGGCGAAGACGAGATCCGGCTTCACCCGCCTTGCCGCGCCCATGAGCTGCCCGGCCAAACCGAGGAGCCTCTGGTTCTTCCAGCGGCTCCACACCCAGAACCGATCCGTGTACCCTGAGACGACGATTCTCCCCTCCTCATTCCTCGAGGCCGGCCCGTAGAAGATGGACGGATCCGGCAGATAACCGTGATCCTGGAGGAAGAGGTCTCTTGCCTCGAGGCTGAATCCCTCGTTGTGTCTGAGAATGAGATCGTCCTGGAATAGGATTCCCTCGATGGGGTACCGGGCCAGATCCGCATAGATCCCCTTGAGCCGGTTGACCACCTCAGGGCGGAACAGGTTGAACCCCCTGCCGGGGACCAGGGCCTTCTTCTCGAAATCGTAGAGGATCGTTCGAAGGCCCGGGTTCTCCTCGAAACCGTAGTTGGCGTGGCGCGTGGTCATCCAGGCAAAAACGTCCAGGCCTTGCCGGTGGGCGATGCGGGCCACTGGGCCCAGGAGATCATCCACCAGGGGTGCATGGGAGCTCCGGAAGTAGACCCCGGAGAGGCGCCGGGGAGCCGCAAATCCGTAAGGCCGGTCACCCTCGTTCTGGAAAACCCTGAGGATCAGGGTGTTGACTCCCCCCCTTGCCAGGCGGCGGATTGTCTCGTCTACCTGTTTGAGATTCTGGCAATAAAGAAGGCCGGCCTGTACGGCCACTATCTCTTCCTTCCCGGGTCTGGTTGGGGGCCCGAACCTCTTGAGAGAAGCCGGTCCGACCGCGGTTTTTGCGAGCGTGGCATCCTCTGACCAGATGGGAGCCCACGCAGTGACGAGGACCACCGAGAGCAGGGCGCCAAGAAGCCGTGATCTTGTCATATGGTCTGTTCGAACCTCCTTCAGACTCCAGCCCTGGGCGGCCGTTCCTCCAGGCATGAAGAGGTGGGGACCCCTCTCAGGGGGTCGAAAAAGTCAGAACAACAGGCCCATCAGATCCCTCACCGATTCCACCCCCACGAGCTCCATCCCCTCCATGTTTCGGATTCTCTCCAGGGTGGCCTTGGGCACCACGGCCCGTGTGAAGCCGAGCTTGGCCGATTCTCTGAGTCTCGATTCCCAATGGCCCACGGCCCTCACCTCTCCCGTCAGCCCGACCTCGCCGAAGAGGACCGTGCCGTCCTCCACCGGAGAGTCGAGAAAACTCGAAGCGATGGATGCGACGAGGCCCAGGTCCACGGCGGGCTCGGCCGCCCTTACTCCTCCAGCCACGTTCAGGAAGATATCCTGGTCAAACAGGGTGAGCCCCGCCTTCTTCTCCAGGACCGCCACCAGAATGGCCACACGGTGATAGTCGACTCCCATGGTCGTCCGTCTTGGGACGGCCAGAGGACTTCTCGTGACCAGGGCCTGGAGTTCCACGAGAACCGGGCGGGTTCCTTCCATGCTCGGCACCACAACCGAGCCTGAGGCGCCTGACGGCCGCTCTGCAAGGAATATTTCAGAGGGGCTTCGAATCTGTTCGAGGCCGGACTCTTTCATTTCGAATACACCGATCTCGTTTGTGGAACCGAAACGGTTCTTGACGGCTCTGAGGATCCGGTAGGGATGGCCCCGGTCGCCTTCAAAATAGAGGACCGTATCGACCATGTGCTCGAGCACCCTTGGTCCTGCAATGGCTCCGTCCTTGGTCACGTGGCCGATGAGGAGGACCGGAAGAGCCGAAGATTTCGCGATCCCTATGATCCGGTTGGAGCTCTCCCGGACCTGGCTTATACTCCCCGGTGGCGACTGGACATCCGATGTCCACACCGTCTGGATCGAGTCGAGGGCGAGCACCTGGGGCCTGGTCCGGCCTATCTCCTGGATCACCCTGTCGAGGGAGGTCTCACACATGACAAGGAGGCCGGCCCCCCTGACGTCGAGCCGGTCGGCCCTCATCTTGGTCTGCCTGACCGACTCCTCGCCCGAGACATAGAGGGCCCTCAGGTCCTGCATGGCCAGACCATGGAGAACCTGGAGAACAAGCGTAGACTTTCCTATCCCGGGATCTCCACCGATGAGAACCACCGAGCCTGAGACGATTCCTCCCCCGAGGACCCGGTCGAACTCCTCGATCCCGCATCTCAGCCTTTCCCCGCCCTCGGGCCGGATCTGGCTGATCGGAAGGGGCGGCTGCCCGGACCCGAGGTCGGCAGGGCGCCTCATCGGGCTGGTTTGATCAAGAATCTGTTCCTCTGTCAGCGTGTTCCACTCTCCGCAATCCGGGCACCTGCCGAGCCACTTGGGGGACTGGAAGCCACAGGACTGGCAGACATAAAGAGTCTTGGCCTTGCTCATGGTTTTTCCCTGTTGTCCCGAGGGTTTCTATACTGATAGCACAAATTCCGGGAAATTGGAAAAGCTTTTTGCCGGGAAAAGGACGAGGACTGCCCACCGGCGAACTCTGATAGGGCCTTCGCGTGTGCTTGACGAGCCCTTGGGCACTGTGGGAATATATGGTACTCTCCCGTCTCTGTCGATACGGAAGGGAAGGGGCCGGCGGAGAAGGGCGGGCCAAGACAGGGGGGCGCCAACCTCGTTCCGGGCAGGGCCCGGTGAAAGGGGAGATCCATGGAGATGCCGAAGTCGAACCTACATTTCATGCTCATGTCCCTTACCTTCAGGGTTCGCGACATCTTGGTGCCGCCCATGAGAATCCTTGATGAGGTGGGGATAAAGCCGGGATTCCATGTGCTCGACTATGGATGCGGCCCGGGCAGCTATCTCGCGCCTCTTGCGGAACTGGTGGGTGAGGCGGGGAAGGTCTATGCCCTGGATATTCATCCCCTTGCGGTTGAAAGGGCGCGGAGAATAGCCTCTGTGAGGGGATTGAAGAACGTGGAGGCCATCCTATCGGGAGGCAAGACAGGCCTGCCGGACAGGAGCGTAGACGTGGTTCTGCTTTACGACACCTTCCACGAGTTGAGTGACCCGGATGGAGTCTTGGAGGAGTTGCATCGAATACTGAAACCGGATGGTATCCTCTCGTTCAGCGACCACCATTTGAGAGAAGAGCAGGTAGTGTCGAAGGTGACAGGCGGGGGTTTGTTCGAACTGTTGAGAAAGCATACAAAGACGTACAGTTTCTCCAAGGTGTGCGGCCGTTAGGGAAGGAGACACCCTCCTGGATTTTCCGGATGCCCATGAAAAGAAACAGAAGAAATGCACGGTACATCGCGCTCTTTCTTCTCTTGATCGTCCCGGCTCTCCTGGGCGCAGATCTTGCATGCTCTGCCGGACATTCAAGGGCAACGCCTCGGCCCGGCCATTGGGCAAAGCCCCTCAAGCGAGAAGGCCTGCCGAACCTTCACCGAGTGACAGAGAGTCTGTACAGGGGTGCGCAGCCCACAGCGGCCGGTATGCGCCGGCTCAAGGCCATGGGGGTCAAGACGGTGGTCAACCTCCGCTCTTTCCATTCGGACCGGGATGAGATCGGCGATACGGGGCTGGGATATGTACACATCTACATGAAAGCCTGGCATCCGGAAAAGAGAGAGGTTGTTCGCTTCCTGCAGGTCGTTACGGACGACGGTCTAACCCCGGCTTTTGTCCATTGCAAGCACGGCGCGGATCGAACCGGACTCATGTGTGCGGTCTATCGGATGGCGATCTGTGGCTGGACCAAGAACGAGGCGATAGCGGAGATGACCGAGGGCGGTTTCGGGTATCACAGGATCTGGGGCAACCTTGTCCGGTTCATCGAGGATCTTGACATTGCTGCAATCAAAGAAAGAGCAGGAATCGAAGACTGAACCGGTCCGGCGCGGGACAGGTGCGGGTGGTATGGAGGAATCGGGGAGAGGGAAGACCTGCAGAGAGGACGACCTGATAAAGGAGCTCAAACTGCTGATCCGTTCGCGCTACGGCCTCATCTGCCTGGATACCGAGGAGGAAGAACGAGCCGAGAGCCTGTTGAAGCATCTGGCCGACCACATGAAGCTGCCGTTTTTCATCTGGACCCTCAGTCATGGGCTTCGACGGGCGGATATAGAGAAAACCATCTATGGTACCACAGACCCTGGCCTGGCGCTCGACCACATGGAGGTCTCCAAGTATCCGGCGATCTATCATCTGCAGAGTCTGGGGCCGCTCCTCGAGGATAGGCTTTTGGGGGCGAAGCTTGTTGAGGTCGCACGGAGGTTTACTCGGATTGAAGGAGCCGTGATACTGACCGGGAAAGACCTCAGGGTTCCAGAAGGGGCAAAACCACATACCGCCTACCTGAAGCCCCCTCCTCCAGGACGGCAGGACTACGCGGCCCTGCTCCACCGTATCTTCCAGGACGTCTCTACCCGAATGCACGTCAAGGTGGAGATGAGCAGAGAGGACATGAACCGGCTGCTCAATAACCTGAGGGGCCTGACCCTGCTTGAAGCCGAGAAGATCCTCACCAAGGCCATCATCGAAGACGGCCGGCTCAGTCGTGAGGATCTCCAACTCGTTATCCAGGCTAAAAGGGCCGTTGTCGAGCGTGAGGGGTTGCTGGAATACTTTCCCGTTGAACAGAACATGTCGGCTATTGCAGGGCTGGGACGGCTGAAGGCATGGCTGGCCAAGCGCAAGGCGATCATCGCCGAACCCAGGCGGGCCGAGCATTACGGCTTGGTTTTTCCAAAGGGTATTCTGCTCCTCGGTGTTCCGGGCTGCGGCAAGAGCCTGTGCGCCAAGGCTGTGGCCATGGAATGGGGACTGCCCCTGCTCAAGATGGATCCTTCCAACCTGTACAACAAGTACATCGGTGAGAGCGAAAAGAACTTCAAACGGGCCATCGCGACCTCCGAAAAGATGGCCCCGGTGGTACTCTGGATCGATGAGATCGAAAAGGCCTTTGCCTCTGGTGGAGGAGAAGACAGCGGCGTATCCCAAAGGGTCTTGGGCATGTTTCTGTCTTGGATGCAGGAGCGGAAAGGGGATGTGTTTGTTGTGGCGACGTCGAACGACGTTGCAAGGCTCCCACCGGAATTCTTGCGCAAGGGCCGTTTTGATGAGATTTTCTTCGTGGATCTGCCCGGCTCCAAAGAGAGGGAAGAGATCTTCAGGATCCATCTCACCCGTCGTGGGCGCGACCCGAGACGGTTTGACCTGGCCGGTCTGGCAGCGGCCACCGAGGGGTTCAGCGGGGCCGAGATCGAACAGGTGATCGTTTCGGCCCTGTATACCGCATTTTCGAACAGCGGTCCTCTCAGCACCGATCTCCTGCTGGAAGAATGCAAGAGGACCCTGCCTCTGTCAAAAACCCGGGCCGAGCATGTCGAGTTCTTGCGGAGGTGGGCCAAAGGACGCACGGTGAGCGCACAGTAGTGCGGGACAGAGGCAAGCGGTCCCGGCTTGAGGGGCGCCGCGGGAGGAACCCGACCGAGTGATCCGGGCCTGATGGCTGCTCGGCCCGGTAAGATGGAGGGATACCCCATTGGATTCGCAAGAGGAGAACCATGCGATTTGAATTCGCAACCTCCACACGCATCGTTTTTGGCCCAGGTACGATGGAAGAAGTCGTTCCCCTTGTGGCCGAGATGGGCAAGAGGGCGCTGGTCGTTGTCGGCCGTACCCTTGAACGTGCCGCCCCGCTGCTGGAAAGGTTGAACAAGGGGGGGATAGAATCCGTCACCTATCATGTGGTTGGAGAACCGACCATAACAACGGCCCATGCAGGGGTGGAACTGGCCCGCCGGTCGGGATGCGACTCGGTCGTAGGGATCGGCGGGGGCAGTGTCCTCGACACTGGCAAGGTAGTCGCCGCACTCCTCACCAACCGTGGAGAGCTGATGGATTACCTCGAGGTGATCGGCCGTGGGCAGAAGCTCGCGGAGAGGCCCGCACCGTACACAGCGATTCCTACCACTGCCGGTACGGGTGCGGAAGTTACACGGAACGCCGTGCTCACATCGCCGGAAGAGAGAGTCAAGGTAAGCATGCGCAGTCCCCTGATGCTGCCCCGCCTGGCCGTGGTGGATCCCGCACTCACCTGTTCCATGCCGCCGGCGGTGACGGCCTCGACCGGTCTGGATGCATTCACCCAGCTCATGGAAGCATTCGTCTCGATTCAGGCCAATCCCCTTACAGACGCCCTATGCCGCGAGGGTCTCAGACGGGCCGCTTCCTCCTTGCAGAGAGCCTATGAAGATGGGAGCAACACCGGGGCACGGGAGGACATGTCCCTGGCAAGCCTCTTTAGTGGAATGGCCCTGGCAAATGCGAAACTCGGAGCGGTCCATGGCCTGGCCGGGCCTTTGGGGGGGTTGCTGGGTGCTCCCCACGGTGCCATATGCGCACGGCTCTTGCCCTACGTGATGGAAGCCAATGTGCGTTGCCTCCAGATCCGCGGTTCGGATTCCCAGGGGCTTGCGAGATACCGAGAGATAGCCCGGATTCTCACGGGCAGGGATACCGCCGAGGTGGGTGAGGGGGTGAGGTGGGTAAAGGATCTCACTGTCAGGCTGAAAGTGCCCGGCCTTTCGGAGCTGGGCTTGAGGGAGAAGGACTTCCCCATTGTGGTTGAAAGATCCCAGAAGGCGAGCAGCATGAGGGGGAATCCCCTTCCCTTGAGGGACTCGGAACTCGAAGAGATACTCAGAAGAGCCTTGTAGCCATGTCTTCTCCCGTGAACGCCGGAGTTATCTCATCTTCAAAGAGAGGGAACAGAGAGTTTTCCGACCTCTTTTTTTGGATCGCCGCTCTCATCCTGATGTTTTGGGCCCTGGGAAGCATCAGCCTCTGGGGTTCGGAAGACCGCTGGGCCGAGGTCACCCGTGAGATGTTCCTGACAGGACGGTTTTTCCATCCAACCATCAATGGAGAGCCCTATTTCGACAAACCCCTGCTGACTTACTGGTTTGTGGCTCTTGTGAGGGTCCTTACCGGGCGGCTCGATGAGTGGACCGTAAGGTTGCCCAGTGCGATCTCAGGGGTCGTCTGCCTTTGGGCCACGGTCTACCTCGGCCGGAGGCTCTGGTCCAGGGAAGTGGGTCGCCTGGCAGGTTGGATACTGCTCACCTCCTATGGCTTTCTCTTCTGGGCGAGAACCGGCCAGGCCAACATGGAGAACATGGCTGCGATCATGTTGGCCCTCGCATGGTACTGGAGCCGCCGGGATCGGCCGTGCTTCCTGACATATCTGGTCTTCTATGTCATCCTAGCCACGGGTGCGCAGATGAAGGGGCTTACCGCCGTGGCCGTGCCCCTTGCCGCCGTGATTCCCGATCTTCTCCGGGAGAAGCGGTGGCGGTACCTGCTGGGCCCCTCGCATCTGCTCGCCCTGGTTATCGGGCTCTGCATCTATTTCGGTCCGTTTGTCTATTCTGCTCTGACCAGGGAGGGGTATGAGTCGAGTGGCCTGGCCCTGGTCTTCCGGGAGAACATCGAGCGCTACTTCAAACCCTTTGACCACAGAGAACCCTTCTATGTCTATCTGATCCACCTTCCCACACTGCTTCTTCCCTGGTCGCCCCTTTTTCTCGTTGGGGTGACCAGCGCGATTTTCACCGTGCGCTGGCGCAGGCTGGGAGCCCATACCCAATGGCTTGCCGCCTCGGCGACACTGGTCTTTGTCATGTTCACCGCTTCCGGTTCGCGCAGGATCTACTACATCCTCCCAATGCTCCCCTTCTGCGCACTCTTTCTGGGTCTCTTCCTCGCCGGTCCGGGCAGAGAGAGATGGAAGCAGGTGGGCCTGGGAATCCAGGGTCTCCTGTTCGTGGGTCTGGCGGCCCTCGAGGCGGTTACACCCGTTGTCTGGCCCCTGGCCAAGAGGTACGTGGGAACAGAGCTGCCTGCATCCCTGATTGCAGGGACCGGCCTCGTGGGCCTCCTGGGGCTGGCTCCATGGCTGTTCCATTCGCGCCTTTCCGGCCCGATCGAAAGGATTACCGGTATGCGCGGCAGGATCGCCCCTCTCATGGTAACGGTGGTTTTCTTGATGGGCGGGTTTTTCTGCTTCCAGAAGGTAACCCTGGAGTGTTTCGCTACCACGCCGGACTTTGCCAGGAGGCTGGCCTCGACAGGGAGGCGGGCCGACGAGATCGCCTTTTTCGAAGAGAGTCGGACGGACGTGATCTTCTACATGAACTGCCAGGTGCCCAGCCCCGTGCTTTCGGGAAGAGATGAGATCGTGAGATTCCTGGAGAGTCGAGGGGAGAGGGGGGTTATCATCCTCCCTGTCGGCGACCTCGACCGTCTCCGGGCCATGCTTCCTGAAGGAGCCCAGGGCGACTCCGTGGTGGTGGAGAGGAGTTCCCCGTGGCTCGACGACCCCTCGGAGTTGCTGGTGGCCTGGCGGCTCAAGAGCAAGGCCGGGACGGCCTCCCCCCGAGAGTGTTCTCCAAAGGCGGGGGGCAGTTGAGGCTCCGTTCTCACTTGCTGCCTTCCAATGCTCGTTTCAATTCAAGCGACAAGAAAATACCGGATGAAAAAATCGGAAATCCCGGTCAGGTCTTCTCTCTTGACAGCCGCTCTATGACCATCACCAAGACAAAGCCTGCAACAGCCAGGGAGACCGCCGTCAAGAGCTCCATGTCCAGGCCCTGAGGCATGAGGTTCCGCGTCCGCAGAACGCGGGGTTCTCCGCCGATGAGCCGGGTCTCCAGGGCCTCCTTCCAGGGCCATATCTTCTGCATGGAACCTGCCATCAAGCCCGTCAGTAATGCCAGGGTGAGGTTGTGGAACCGCCGGAGCAGGTAGTTGAGCACCCTGGAAAACCCGGCTAGTCCCGCAGCACATCCGCCGCAGAAGACCAGGATGACAAGGAGGTTTTCCGGGACGAAGGGGCTCTTGAGGGTGCCGGTAATGAACTCGTACTTGCCGAGGATCAGGAGAACAAAGGCACCGCTTATGCCCGGCAGGATCATGGCGCAGATTGCCACCACCCCGCTGAGGAATATGAACCAGAGATCCTCGGGGGTGGCAACCGGTATCAGGTTGACGATGACCGTGGCGGCGAGCGCTCCTGCGGCAAAAGACAGGCCGGCATAGCCGATCCAGCCGGTCACCCTCCTGCCCACGACGATGATCGAGGCGGCGATGAGACCGAAAAAGAGGCTCCATGTCTCCACGGGGTGATGATGGAGAAGATAGTTCATGAGGCGGGCGAGGCTGACCACGGCAAGGGCGATACCGAAAAAAAGGGGAAGAAGAAACCTGACATGAACCCGGGCAAGGGCTCCCTTCGGATCGAGAAGGACCAGCCTCTTGACCGCCTCCCCGTCGATCGACCTGATAGCCAGAATCAGTCTTTCGTAGATCCCGGTTATGAGGGCGATGGTTCCGCCTGAAACCCCCGGGATCACGTCTGCCGATCCCATGCAGAGTCCCTTAAGAGACAGTACGGCAGCCTCTCTGGTGGATCGCGGCCCTGGGCTGGCCAGGAAGGCTTCTTTCCATGTGGCGGGCGGCTCTGTGCCCATCGATTCTGATCCTCTCTTGTCTGTCAAAACCTGTAGCGGAGCCCGATGCCGACAGAGTTGGAGGCCCCGTGAACTCCGCCGAAAAAGCCCGCGAATCCGGAGCGGTGATGAATCCGAGTTACCAGAACCCAGCGGGGGAGTTTCGGCAGGGCCAGGGTGAGTTCATACATACTGAAGACGAGCAACTGAGACGTCTCTTCGTGGAGCTGTGCCTCGAGGTCCGGGATTTCGGTGGCATAGGAGAGACCCTGCCCTATTGCCACCGTTGTGTTGAGATACTTGTTCCAGGGAAAGAGAAGCCAGCGGACCGTGATGAGCCCGTTTAGCTCCCACTGATGCTGTTCACCGAAATGCTTCGCCACGTTTGCCTCAACTTCGAAATCAAGATAACGCTTGTATGTGTATATCCTCCTGGAGAGGGCGGCATCCACGAGGTAGGAATCCAGGTACTCCGCCTGCAGCAAGAAGGTATCCTTGAGGGTGCCGCTGTTGAGCTTTGTCACGTACAGGGTGACCGCCCAGTTCTCCCTTTTCGGTTGGTCGTCCCCGGCCATCCCGCTTCCACAGAAACAGAGCAGGAGCAGAAGGATGGCGAGGGCGTGGGGGAAGAATCTCTTTTTGCTCAATCTTTCGGTCCGTCTGTCCACTGAGCAGTGGTTTGATCTACTGGCTGGACTGCTCTTCAAGCCGCTCCGCGCCGGTTGTGAAGCTCGACAAAGACCGCAATCGATTCAGCCGATGGCAAGCTATACCGTCGCTACACAAGCTCGGTCATGGATTCCATTTCGCTTCCAGTTCCCGGTGCCGTCGATGTAAAGGAGAAAATGCCATATGGTTTTCTTCCTCGGCTGAGGCAGGAACGACTTCCTTCCCTGGAAGAAAGAGGAAAAAGCGATAGGAACTTCCTTTTGAATCGAGCAAGTATAAGAGAAACCACATCGTGTGTCAAGACGAAAAAGCCTGGAACCATGACATGGCCATCGTTTGAACAAACCGTCTTATCCCTTTGATTGACAGAGAGGGGTTTTGTCCCTATACTACCTCGACATCATGGACGTCGAGGACTATCGGGCCACAGCCAGGGCATATTTCTTGTCCCTTGCCGTTTTTGCGGTCTTGTTGTTCCTGGTCGGTCTCGGCCGGCGGGATCTCTGGGGTTCGGATGAACCGAGGGTTGCCGGAATCGGGGCCGAGATGGCAAGATCAGGCGAGATTCTCGTTCCGAGGCTCAACGGTGAGCCTTTTCTGGAAAAACCCCCCCTCTACTTCTGGATAAGTGCGGCGAGCTTCCATCTGTTGGGCGAGAACACGTATGCCGCCAGGCTCCCCTCGGCTCTGGCGGCCATCGGCGGAGTGATCCTCATCTTTTTCCTGTGCCGGAACATGGGGTTCCCACCCATGTCGGCGTTTCTCTCGGGAATGATGCTGGCCACCTCCGGAGAATACTGGGCCATCGGGCGGAGGTGCATCCTCGATATGTTGCTCTGTTTCTCCGTACTGGGGGCCATGCTGTGTTTCTACAATGCCGCCGTCCGGTTCCGGGAAAAGGAGAGAGTGGAGGCAGGGTTTTTGTGGAGCGGGGGGTTCGTGTTTTTCCTGTCATGTGCCGTAATGACCAAGGGGTTGATAGGCCTTGTCGTGCCTGCCTCAGCCCTCTTGTTCTGGTTGACTTCCAGGGTGGTGGTGAACAGGGAATTCTGTGTCAAATCCTGGGCGGTTCTGCTTATCGGCTCGGTGCTGTGTCTCGTTCCGGCCGGAATATGGGTCTTGCTCCTGTACAAGAAACAGGGATGGGGCGCGGTCTATGATGTGGTCTGGTTGAACAATTTCGGCCGGTTTACGGGCGAACATCCCGGTCACAAGGCGCCGTTCTACTTCTATCTGCCGAAATTTCCAGCCCAGTTTCTGCCGTGGACGATCCTCGTTCCTTTGGGTCTTGTGTATCATTACAAAAGAATAAGAAAAGGGGATAGTAACTCTCTTTTCATGCTGTGCTGGCTCGTCCCTCCCTTTGTCCTCCTCTCCGCTGCCTCGGGGAAGAGGCCTCTCTATCTTCTACCCCTGTATCCGGCAGCGGCTCTTTTCGTGGCTGCAGCGACAGGAAGCATTATCGAAGAGAGGAGAGGATCGACGGGATTTCGAGTGTTGAGGCTATGCCAAACGGCAGCCTTGCTGCTGCTGGTGGGGTTTCTGGTCGCCGATACCGTGGTCCTTCCGATGAGGAACAGGAAAGAATCATATGAACCACTCTTTGAATACTACAGGAAGATCGACAATGGGGGGAAGGAAGTCGCTCTCTACAAACCGTCGGAAAGGATCCGCGGAGCAGCCGTATTCTATATGAAAAAGAAGGTTCCGGTAATCCGTGATGCAGAAGAATTGATGGGGTTTCTCGGATCCAGGCACAGGCTGGCTCTTTCAAGGGCAGGATCTGTCGAGGGCGTCAGAGGTCTGGAAATCACAAGAAGCTTCCAGATCGACCACAGGAGGTGGGTCTTCGTCAAGCTCGACCGTTAGATGGGGGTCCTTTGACGACCGAGCCCGGAGCAGTCGGGAGGGGTTTGGACCGCCCGGCAGGCTTCAACCCGAAGGAGCTCTGGAACGCATGGGAAGAATGAGACAGGTGAGCCTCAGAACTGCCCCTTCAAGACTAAGAAGAGCTTTTCCTTGATCTTCTCGAAGAGTGACCGGCGTTGCCACCGTCTGAAGGTGATCTCCTCGGCCTGTTCGATGTCCTTCAGGAACTGCCGCTCCATTGCGGCGCCAAAGGCCCGGTCGGTTATTGCGAAGTTGGCCTCGTAGTTGAGAAAGAACCCCCGGCTGTTGAGATTGCAACTTCCCACGGAGGACCACTCGCCGTCTACAACAATGGTCTTGGCGTGAAGCATGGAATGGTGCCACTCGTAGATTCTGACCCCGTGGCCGAGCAACGGGCCCCAGGCGGCCCTGCTCAACTCGCCGATGACTGGTTTGTCGGGTTTGTCCGGCAGCAGGAGGCGGACGTCCACACCCCGGTCAGCCGCCTCGATCAGAGCCCTTACCAGGATAGCCGGCGGGACGAAATAGCTGTTGGTGATATAGATTCGCTCCCGCGCGCTGTTGATGGCGAGGAGGTACATGTCGAGGAGCCGGCTGGCCATCCAATCCGGTGAGGACGACACTGCCCGAACTCCCACTCCTCCGCTGGTGGCTTGCCGAGATACCGGCGGCTTGAAGTCATTTCCCAGTCCCAGCAGCCTGAAGGGGGTGTCCATGCCACGTTTGATCAAGCCTGCCCCTACAATGGGCAGGTCCTTCCCGAACCATCCCCAGCCGCCCTGCTGCCAGGACTGGGCGAAGATTCTTTCGGCTTCGAGAGCGGCAGGTCCTTCCACGCGTACGGCCGTGTCGCGGAACCCGGAAAAACCGTCGCCGTCGTAGTTGTCTGCCAGGTTCTGCCCGCCCATGAAGGCTACCCAGCCGTCTACGACGAGGATCTTGCGGTGGTCGCGATTGTTGATGCGGGCGATTGTCCAGCTCGTGAACGGGTTGAAGAAGCGTACCTCGCCGCCCGCCCGAAGCAGCCCCGCCAGATTCCCGTGATTGACCGAGAGGCTGCCGATTGAGTCGATGAGGAGGCGAACCTCCACTCCGCGC
The DNA here is from genome assembly GCA_019308905.1 of Deltaproteobacteria bacterium. Taxonomy (NCBI): domain Bacteria; kingdom Pseudomonadati; phylum Myxococcota; class Myxococcia; species Deltaproteobacteria bacterium. The sequence continues at coordinate 12,800 of JAFDHF010000006.1, read as the reverse complement.
CTGGCAGCGTCGATAAGGGCATCAAGGAACTGCTTTCCCGTCTCGTCCAGCCGCAGGATAAACGTCTCCAAAGAGACGCGCTGCCGGGCCCCATGAATGGCAGAAAGCATCTCTGGAAACGCTCCGTGGCCGTTGGTAAGCAATTCCACAAGGTTCCCGTGGGTGAGCCGGGTGGCTGTGACCCTGTCCATGGAGCCCTCGATCCGTTCCCTCGAGGCGGAATCCGGCCTCGGTGAGACATGAAAGAGGGTCCTTAGAGCGTTCTTGGGGCGGAACGACAAAGAGGTGCATCCGGGCAGACTACTCAACAACGCCGAGATCAGGACTACCAGGAGGGCGGCCTTCGACAGGCGCATACGTGACGATCTGGATCGCACAGGCTTGTTTTCTCCGTACGGTTGCACGGCCCGGGAAGCGGTTACCGCCGGCCGTGCCCTCGAAACTGAAACACGGCCGAGCCGTCCTTTCTATGGGAGAGTCTAAAAAGAACGGGTTGGTTGTGTCAAGACGCCCTTCGAGAAATAGAGCAGTCCCATGGCATGCACCGGCTGGCCGGTGAGAAAGGGGGAGTTTCCCAGAGTTCGAACAATCTCCTTGGGGATTCAGGAAATCTGTGGTATAGAGGAGGGGGAGCATCCTATTCCTTGTCCAGACAGGAGCAGGACCGGATGAAAGGAGAGAGAGGACGGGCCGTCTGGAGCTGGTGCATGTACGACTGGGCCAACTCGGCCTTTGCCACCACGATCATGGCCGCGGTCCTTCCGGCATACTACAGCTCTGTTGCAGGAGTCGGCCTGGGCAGAACAACTGCCAGCAGCTACTGGGGTTACACGAACACGATCGCCATGTTCACCGTGGCCGTTCTCGCTCCTATTCTCGGTGCCATGGCCGATCACGGTGGGGCGCGGAAGAAGTACTTGGCGACTTTTGCGTCTCTGGGGATTCTTTCGACCGGGCTCATGGTTCTGATCGGGACAGGCGACTGGTTGATGGCCTCCCTCCTTTACATCTTCGGGCGTATCGGATTTGCAGGGGGGAACATCTTCTATGATGCCCTTCTACCCCATGTGGCGGACGAGGATCGGATCGATCAGGTTTCGGCATACGGGTATGCTTTCGGCTATCTCGGCGGGGGACTGCTTCTCCTGCTCAACCTGCTCGCAATCATGAAGCCGGCGCTCTTCGGGCTCCCCGGTGCGGCATGGGGGTCCCGTCTCTCATTTCTCTCTGTAGCCCTCTGGTGGGCTCTCTTCTCCATCCCTCTGTTCAAGAACGTGGGAGAGCCCCCGGCTCGCCGAATAGAGGGCGAGAGCGACAGTCCCCTCCGGGCGGGTTTCCAGAGGCTCGCCTCCACCTTGAGGGAGATCAGGCGCTTCAGAGAGGCGTTCAAGTTTCTCATCGCTTTCTGGCTTTACAATGATGGGATAGGGACTATCATCGTCATGGCGGTGATTTTCGGCGCAGAGGTGAACATAGGGCAATCCACTCTCATCGGGGCGATCCTGGCGGTTCAGTTTATCGGGTTTCCCTGTTCGATCCTCTACGGGCTTCTGGCAAGGCGTCTTGGCGCCAAGAACTCGATTCTGCTGGGCCTTGTGGTCTACACGGGTATCGCCATCGGCGGCTACTTCCTGAAGACGGCCCTTCATTTTTGGATCCTCGCTTTCCTGGTGGGAACCGTACAAGGAGGCACCCAGGCTCTGAGTCGATCCCTTTTTGGGAGTATGATTCCGCGGTTCAGGACTGCGGAGTTTTTTGGATTCTATGATGTGAGCTCAAAATTCGCCGGCATCCTCGGCCCTCTCATCTTCGGGATAGTGGGCCAGATTACGGGCACCAGCCGCCTCAGCGTCGTCTCGCTGATCGTGTTCTTCATCGGTGGAGGGCTCCTGCTCTTGAAGGTGAGGCCGGAGGAGGGAGCACGTATGGCCCGCCAGACAGAGGCATAGAAAGGGATGCGGGGATCGCGGAATCCGCCTCTCCCCCCGGTCTAGCAGGCCCGCTCGTTTCATGAAGACTCAAGACGCGATCTCCGCGAGGGGATGAGACATGCCGGGGCTGAGGACCCGGCCCGGCAGGGACCCCAGTCAGGAGAGGGGAGGTTTGTCCTTTGAGATCGAGCCGCTCCCTGGCCCTCACCGAAGGGGTGCTCACAACGGTCATCTGGGCCTCTTCCTTTGTCTTCATCAAGATGGGGCTTGCCTACCTGAAGCCCATAACTCTTGCGGGCATGCGTTACTTCACGGCCTTCCTCCTCCTTCTCCCCATCATGGCCTACCGGGGGGACCTGAAGCGCCCCCTGGCCCGGGATCAGTGGATCATCCTTTTCGTAATGGGCCTGTGCGCCTACACCATAGGCAACGGCGCCCTTTTCTGGGGCCTGAGGTATCTTCCCGCTGTCACCGGATCTTTTCTTTTCAGCCTTCTCCCCCTTCCCGTGGTTCTCCTCGGTATCGTATGGCTCAAGGAAAAGCCGAACCCGTGGCAGGTTGCGGGCTTCCTCGTCGCCCTGGCGGGAAGCGGTGTCTTCTTTTACCGCGGCCTCAGTGCCAGGGAGCCCCTCGCCGTGGGTGTCGTATCGATGGGGGTCCTTGCCTTCTCCTTCTACGGTGTTTTCAGCAGGAGACTGGCCAGACAAGGGGATGTAAGCATCACCCAGATGACCGCCATCCCCCTGGGTTTCGGCGGGGGTATCCTCCTCCTGATAGGCCTCCTCGGAGAAGGGGCTTTCACCCTCTCTCTGCCGGGAATCGCCGTCGTTCTCTGGCTTGCGGTCGTCAACACGGTGGTTGCCTATCTGTTGTTCTACCGTTCCCTCAGGGTCCTGGCCGCATTTGAACTCCACGTCATCCTCAATCTCTCGCCCATAGGGACCTTCGGCCTGGCCGCATTGATGCTGGGTGAGCGCCTCACCACCATACAGATTGGCGGGATGATAACGGTCATGGCCGGGGTCAGTCTGGTGCAGTGGAGGAGGTGAGGCGGTGGTCTGGCAGGCAGAGGTTCGCTTTTCCGTGCCCTGGTTTCCCCGGTTCCCTTCACGCCCGGAGGATGTACCGGCGACCCGCAGAGGCGGCGCGGGGAAAACGAATTTCCCCGGGCAAGGGGGGCTGAGATTTCCGGATGTTGACAGGCTCTGAGCTGCCGTGCTAGAGATAGGGAGTCGGCTGTCAAAGAGAGTCGGTGCAGAAGCGGCGGGGCCTGAACATTGTCGAGTTCCCGGGAGAACCGGGGACCACGGTTCGAGAGGGAAGAGGAGGTTTCTTGTGCGGAGAGTCGTCATCCCGGAACCGCGCAGAGTATTGCTAGAAGATGTGCCTGAACCTGAAAGAGAGGGAGACCAGGCCCTGCTCAGGGTCCGCTACGTGGGTATCTGCGGGAGTGACGTCCACACCTATCGAGGATCGAATCTGCTGGCGAAGTATCCCGTCGTTCCCGGCCACGAGTTGTGCTGGGAGGTGATCGAATCCGGAGAGGGATTCTCTCCGGGTGAGACGGTCGTCGTCGAACCCCTCTTGCCGTGCGGCCATTGCTATCCCTGTCGGATAGGCCGGTACAACTGCTGTGAAAACCTCAAGGTCTTGGGGGTCCATGTCGACGGAGGGATGGCAGAGGAGATCGTCCTGCCGGGCAGGCTCCTCTACCGGCTGGCCCCTGGAGCAGACCCTTCCTGTGCGCCCCTTGTAGAGACCCTGAGCATCGGATACCATGCCTGTGACCGCGGAAGGGTGAGGCAGGGAGACGATGTCCTGGTCATCGGGGCAGGGCCTGTCGGGTCTTGCGCGGCTCTTGTTGCCAAGGAGAGAGGGGCCAGGGTCGCCGCCCTCGATACTGTCGAGTCCCGCCTCGGTATTTTGAGGGAGATGGGGATCGACTTCTGCCTCCGTGCAGAGGGGGATGTCGAAAAGGAGGTCGTCCGCCTCTTCGGCTCGAACCCCACCGTGGTGATCGAGGCCGCCGGAAGCCCGGAGACCCTGGAGTTGGGGCTTCAAGTCCTCTCTGCGGCCGGCCGCATGGTTTTTCTTGGTTGGACAGCGGAGTCTCCCAGGTGGAGGCCCGATCACTTTCTAAGGAGGGAACTCGAGCTCGTGGCTTCTCGGAACAGTGCGGGAATCTTCCCCCAAGTGGTTGAGTTCTACGGGAAGAACCAGGACAAGGTGAGGCGCCTCGTCACCCACAGGTTCAAGATGGACCGGATCGAAGAGGCCATGAGGCTCGCAGACACTTCGGGCTCCGACACCATGAAGGTGATCATGGAATGGTGAGGATCCGGGGAAAGAAGGGAGGCCGCCCGTGAAAAATCCCCTGAAAGCCGCACTCAGGGAGGGCCAGTCACAGATCGGCAGTTGGTTGACCCTTTGCAGTCCCATCAGTGCTCGCTTCATGGCGCGGGCGGGCTTCAGGTGGCTTACCGTCGACATGGAGCACAGCTCTGTCAATTGGGAGACCGCGGCATGGATGTTTGCGATGATAGCCGATGCCGGGTGCGTTCCCCTGGCCCGGATCCCCTCCAATTCCCACGAGAACATCAAAAGGGCACTCGACAACGGCGCCTTTGGAATCGTGGTGCCCATGGTGAAGACGGCCGAAGAGGCCGCGGCCGCGGTGGCTGCGACGCGCTACCACCCGGCCGGCAACAGGAGCGTGGGCGGGAGCCTCCACTGCCTCAACTTCGGGGTCAACCCGGAAGAGTACTATGCCCAGGCGAGCGGCGAGATATTCGTGGCGGTCCAGACAGAGCACATCGACTCGGTCTGCAATGCCGAGGAGATCTGTTCCGTCGAGGGGGTCGATGCGATCTTTGTCGGCCCCAATGACCTACTGCAGTCCATGGGCAAGACCCCTGTCATGGACTCGGATGATCGGGAGTTCGTCGATGCCCTCCGTCACTTGCGGGAGACAGCGGCTACCCATGGGGTCTCACCGGGCATCCACACCCTCACCCCGGAACAGGCAAAGCGGCGCCTCGATCAGGGGTGGCGCTTCCTCGCCATTGCAAGCGACCTGCGCTTTCTCGTCAGCGCTGCCAGGAATGCGCTGAGAGAGGTCGGCCTTGAGGGGGCCGGCGAGGGTTCCCGTTACTGAACGGAGCGTTCGAATTGTTCGAGCTGTTGGGCCGCTCGTCTTTGCCGAAATCGTTCGAATCGTTTGGCTGAGGAAGTCGTAGTTTCTTCCTGAACAATCCGAACAGCTCGAACGTTCCCCCCCTCAGAACTTCAAGGCACCGGACGCAAGACCGCTGACGAGATATCTCTGGGCGATAAAGACGAAGATTATCCCGGGCAGGGCGGCCACGAGTGAACCGGCACACATCTGGTTCCAGTTTACGAATATGTCGCCTATCGCATCGAAGCAGCCGACGGTTACGGGCTGGGCCGAGGGGGTCGAGGTAAAAACAAAGGCGTAGATGAACTCGTTCCAGGTCCACAGATAGGTGATTATCGCTGCCGAGGCGATGGCCGTTGCGCTCACCGGGATGACTATCTTGAAGAGCGCTCCTGTTCTCGAGCATCCGTCGACCACCGCCGCATCAATGAGATCTCTGGGAAAATTGTCGAAGAAGGCTTTCATGATGAGAACGGCAAAGGGGTAGGTGAGGTAGACGTTGGCCAGGATCATGCTCCAGAGCGTATCGACAAGCCCGAGCCAACTCACCAGCAGGTAGAAGGGGAGAAGCAGGGAGAGGGGCGGGATGATACGTGTGAAGATGAGTATCCACAGGAGGGTATTGGTCCACCTGAATCTGAACTGGCTCAGCCCGTATCCGGCCAGTACGCCGATCCCCGTGACGATCAAGGTGGTGGTCAGGGTCATGACGATCGAGTTTTTCAGGTACGAACCGAATGGGTAGTCTTCAAAGAGCAGCTTGAAGGGTTCGATGGTCGGCTTGTGGGGAAAGTAGACGGGCGGGAAGACGTATGTTTCCTCATCAGGCTTGAATGCGGTTACCGTGGTCCAGTAGACCGGCAACATCATGAGGCCCAGAAGTATCACGGCAGTCGTGTACGGCAGCGCGCGTCCCCCAAAGATCTTTTCCATCATTGTCAGGTCTCTCCCCTTGAAACGTATACGAAAGCAGCGGCTATCAGGCTGGTCATAAAGAAGAGGACCATCCCGGCGGCGGCGGCCATTCCGAAGTTGAGTGTCTTTATTATCTGATCCCAGATGTAGTAACCGAAGACGTAGGTCGCCCTTCCGGGTCCCCCTGCCGTCAGGGGGATGATGATGTCTATGGTTCGGAAGGAGAACATGGTGGTAATGAGCAGACCCACCATGGCGGGCCCCTTGACTAGGGGAAGGGTGATAAAGGCGAATCGATGGAGAGTGGCTGCACCGTCTACCTTCGCCGCTTCATAGAGTTCCTGCGGGACGCTCAGAAGGGCAGCCAGGAGGATGATGCCCATGAAGGGGATCCGGGTCCAGCTGTCGGCAATGATCACCCCCAACATGGCCAGGTCGAAGTTCCCGTAAATACTCAGCGGCTTCTCTAACAGGCCCACCTTCATGAGCAGATCACTGACCACCCCGAAGTCGGGGTTGAACATCCACTTCCAGATGATTCCCGAGACGACCGCCGGCACTGCCCAGGGAAGTATCATGAGGGACCTGAAGATCCAGGCCCCCTTGGTGATCTTGACCATGGAGAGAGCGAGGGCCATCCCCCCAAACAGTGTGAGGGATGTGGTACCGACGCAGAACTGGGCGACTTTTCGGAGGCTGAGCCAGAAGAGCCGGTGTTTGAAGAGGGCGGTGTAGTTGCCCAGGCCGTTGAAGATGACCGGATGGATGTTGTCATACCGGAGGAAGCTCGTGTAGACCAGGAGAAAGGTGGGGAAAAGGACCCAGAGCAGAACGATAACCAGCCCCGGGAGGTTCAGGATGAACCCGTACCAGCGGTCGGACAGTCTCATTCAGTCGAATCCTGCATTCCGGGAGGAGGAGGCCCCCCGGTCCCCCGGAAGGGCCCCCCTGCTCAAGAAACGTTCTCATTCAGGTACAGCGTAATCGTCAAGCACTTTCTGGCACTTTTCCAGTGCCTCCATGGGCTTCATCTTTCCCCCGATAGTCTCGCCGAAGTATTCCATGAGGACGTCTGTGAGGGCCCTTCCGGCAGGCGGGAAGGTCTCAAGCACCGCGTTTCTCATGGCAGCCTGTCTTGCCTTTGGCACGGGGATCTTGCTCGCATCGGAGTTGTTGTATACCGACAGAACAGCGGCCTCGTTCCCCTCGACGATGAGCTCCCTGTAACTCGCCTCATAGCTCCTCATGAAATCCAGGAAGAGCATGCCTGCGGCCTTCTGCCGGTCGTTTATGTACGTGTTGATCATATAACCGTCTATGTCGAGATAGGATGCATGATCACTGTCCGGCTTCGCATCATCCCATTTGGGCGGCAGTGTGACGGCCCAATCCCCCTGGATTCCGGGTGCCTTTTTCCGGTCCTGATACCGGTTGGCATCGACCGTGTGGGTCATGATCATGGCAGCCTTGCCCATTGCAAACATGTCCGAAACACCCATCCACGAGTACTCGAGCACGGAGGTGGGAGCGGACTTGTCTACGAGAACCATATCGCTGAGCATCTTCCAGGCGTTTCTTCCCTCGGGCGAATCGATGACGATCCTCTGCCTCTTGACGTCCACAAGCCTCCCCCCTTGAGAGTAAATCATGTCCCGGAGAGGATAGATGATGTCCATCTCACCGCCGGCCGAAAATACATACCCCCACATCTTGTCCGTTGTTACCCCCTTTGCTATCTCCCTGAGGCCGACCCATGTTTCAGGGGGATTTGGGACCACCGAGGGCCTGTAGTAGAGCATCATCGTCTTGGTCTGGCCTATGGAGCCGTAGATGTGGCCGTCCGGGGCCTTGAGCCCTTGCTTCAGAGGCGCGGCATAGAGCTTCCATACTTCCGGATCATCCCAGAGGGGATCGATCGGGTGGAGCCATCCACCCGCCACCATCTGGGCATATGTGGTAGGGTGGTCGTAACAGAGAACATCCACGGCCGGGCTCTTGGCAGCGAATATGGATATGGTCTTGGCCACGATGGGCGGCTCAGCCCACGGCAGGAGCTGCACCTTGATCCCTGTCAACTCCTCGAACCTCTTGGCGTTCTGAACCGTGGCCGGATCGTGCTTCAGAGCGCCGAAATTGGAGACCTTGATCCTCTTCACTCCGGCAACAGCCTGTTTCCAGCCGTCGGGGAGGATGTAAGTGGGACCTCCGATCCGCTGGCTGATGGGCTTGGGAGAATTCCATTGAATCAGCTCATAGGCTTTGGGATTCTCTCCGGCCGCAGCTCCTGCGGCCATGGCAAAAAAGATCAGCAATACGGCGAAAAGCAAAGGTTTGGTTTTCATTGCAAAGCCTCCTTTCTCTGGCATGAGCCCCCCCGGCAGTCCCCCTTCTGCACGGGCCTCCGATCTCATTATGAACAAAGGGAGGCGAAATGCAAGGGAAGAAACCCCAGGAAATCGAGGGCTGTTGGCAGAGAGGCGAACCTTTCCGAAAATTCGGTGCCATTTCGATGATTTTTGATGATTTTCGACCACCTCTCCCCGTGTATGGTGCCCTTTGAGGATCGATCTCCGCGAGTCCTCGAAATACCGGAGGGTTCGTGCGTGGGCTGATTGATTTTTCGAAGAGATAAGCTAGAATGGATCGAGACCCGGAAGGGAGCTCGAAACTGCGGTCTGAAAGGAGGACATGGAGAGATGAAAAGCATATCGAGACGAGCCATTATACTGGTTTTTCTCGGCTTTTTCCTGCAGCCGGGCCTTTCCCGTGCCTTCAACCCTGCCACCCATATCTTCATCGCCGAAAAGGCTTTCCCGGGCTCTACCGAACGGCTCGACCTCGACTACGGCAGCATTGCGCCGGACCTGGCTCTTTCCGTTCCGGATACGGCGTCCTGGGAAACTCCTTTTCAGGACACCCATTACAACTACATCGATCTGCGGCCCTATGCGCGGGGCTCGATTCAGAAGGCCTTTGCCAGGGGATGGCTGACACACAACGAGGCGTGGGGTGCCGACCATTCGGCACACAAGGGGTATTGCGGGAAGACTTCCTTGGGCTATGTGATTGAGAAGTCCCAGGAACTGGTGCTCTGGAATCCCGATCTCACGGCTGACTTTGCCCATTACGCGATTGAAGTGGCGGTCGATCTGCTCGTCAAGGGGGATGATCCCGGAATCGGGGAGAAACTGCTCAAAGCGGATCTTTTCCGTTCCCCCCAGGACCGGCGGCTTCTGGCCAGGGTCCTTGTCTGGAAAGAGAGGAGGACCGATTGGATCACCCTGGCCCTCGTGGAACTCTCCTTTCGAAATCTGGTGGGAAGATACGCCATGGCTTTGGCCTTGCCCAGCCCGATGGACAAGAAGGCGATAGTTGAACTGGGCGTGGAGTTGGCCCGGGAGAAATACGGAATCGAGGTCTCCCCGGAGGAGCTCGGGGAGATACTGGAAAAGGCGATGGCCCTTTGCAGGGGCGATTACAGGGAGGTCATCGACTGTACTGTCGAGAGGATCAGAGAGCATCTGTGAATAGGGAAAGGTCCGGTCCCCCCTGGCCCGATAGAGCCGGGACCACCGCCTCACCCTGGCCATGGACAAAGAACCGGGGGGATGGAGGCTCGGATATAGGACCGCAACTTGACCGGAGCCCTCAAAAGGGCTATAAAGATGAGCGATGACCGGAAGCGCGTTTCTGCGCCCATGGCTCAGCTGGATAGAGCGACGGACTACGAATCCGTAGGTCGGGGGTTCGAATCCCTCTGGGCGCATTTATGCGGGGAGGTTGAGGGCAGGCAAAAGGATCGGGAAAGGGGGCCAGACCTCGGGAAGGTTTGACCCCCTTTTTTCTGTCCTTTTATTCGGGTTCCGCCTTCAGCCTTGAGGAGAAAGGGATAATCGTCTGGGTCTTGGTGACTCCGGGGATGCGTGCGACCCGGCCCTGGACGAACTGGCCTATTACTTCTGAATCGGAAGAGAGCAGGTCCCTCTCCACGCCGATCTTGGCTATGATATCGAACTCGCCGGGGACGATGTGGATCTCCTTTACCTCCTCAAGGGCAAAGAGCCTCTCGATGATCCTGTCCTGCCTTTTGGTATCGACATTGACAAGCAGGAAGGCCGTGGTCATTCTCTTCATCTCCGGAAATTCGGATCCTTTTTTCTCCATCATCTCTTCCCGAAATCTCTCCATACTCCTGTGGATGAGTTGATCGAGTCCGGCGCCGTATCTTTGTATGCTCCCCCTCTGCCACTGGTGAAAGGAGATATACGAATAGAGGTCTCCGGCCGTCCGCCGCGGGAATGCCTCGAGAAGCCTGCTTCGCTCGATCATGGCGATCAGTGGGCTATAGACCGTTTCATACCAGTCTTTTGCCGCACTTGCAAGGGTGGGGGGCTCTCCTGTAGCCTTTTCCAGATACGACCGGTGCTCTTTGACTTGATCCAGGAGCCGGGAGTATTTGCCCACCTCTGTGAGCTCTATCAGGTCGTAAAGACCCGTCTCTTTCTCGAAATCTGACTTTTGCCGGTGGAGAATGTTCTCCAGGGTCTCATCGGAGGGGAGGAATTCGAGGATATGGGCATCGATTTCGGGCCAACCGAACTGCTTGGCAGCCGAGACCCGGTGATTGCCGTCTGCCACATAGTACTCGTCCTTGATCCTGTAGAGTTCTACAGGCGGAAGGGATTTGCCCCTGCGCATCGCCTCCTTGATCCTCTCCAGCCTCTCGGGCTCGCGGTCGCCTTTCAGCCGGAATCGGCTGTCAAAGTCGAGGTACCGTCCCACGCTCCCCACGATCTTTTTCACCGGCACCTTCCTGAACCCGAGATCCCTCTGCTCAACAGGTTGTTCCGCCTCGAGCTTCTCCCTGAAGCTCTTGACCCCCTGTTTTGTACGCCCGCGCTTCAAGGCCGAGGCGGCCCTATTCTGTATCCTATTTTGTATCTTGGCTATCCTCGATCTCCAAGAAGTAGTATCCATAGGTATTGATCACCATTGTCCGGTTAACCACGGTCATTCGCTGCTCTTGATGGCTGTAATCGAGATGCATATGGCCGTGAATAAGATAGCGGGGGCCGTATCGCTCGATGAGCCTGTGGAAGCTCTCAAAGCCCCTGTGGCATTGATCCTCTCCATCATGGACATGGCGGGGAGGCGCGTGGGTGATGACGATGTCTATGCCCCCGTGGCGCCGGATTCCCGCGCCGGCCTTGCGGATTCTCTGCCGCATCTGGCGTTCCGTGTACTGATGGGGCTTTCCGTTGTACCACTGCGACCCCTCCAGGCCGAGGATGCGGAGCCCCCTGTAAAGGACGACCTTCATGTCCGCATCGATGCATCCCGCAGGCCTGTACCCGTCGTGCCTGATGTCGTGATTCCCCCGAACATAGAAGAGAGGAGCACTGAACTTCCTGGCAAGGGACGAGAGATACTCGGGGGGCAGATCGCCGCAGGAGAGGACGAGGTCCACCTCCGGGAAGGAGGCAGGGTCGGAACGATCCTCGAGTGCCTCAACGACGCGGTCAGAGACGGTCAGGATTCTCACAGGAAAAGCCCCTCTCTCCCCTCCGAGCCGGGTAGCCTTCAGTCCATGGGTAAAACCCGGATTCACCTTACGGTCTAATATAACCCAACGACGACGCTTTGTCATTCTGAGGGGCGAAGCGACGAAGAATCTCGCCTTTATTTCTGTCACTTAGTCGAGGGACAGAGATTCTACGCCCTCCCCCTTGCGAGTGATTGCTCAGACCTGCCCCTTTACGCAGTTCAGGGCGGGCCCTCGAGCAAAGCGAAGGAGTGACACAATAGCCCAATCGCCTGGACTGGATGAAGAGAGATGGTGGATCAGGCATCCCTTGTCCGTTTGACTCGATGGGCGTTCTCGACTAGACTGAAAAGATGGGACCGGCTTTCCCCTTTTTGAACGCGCCCTCTGTGAGGTCCTCATCAGGGGCTCAAGAGGTCTTGGAGGTGCGAGAGATGACTGCCATCTACCGAGAGGATTTAGAGTGTGTACTATGCGGCCGTCGGTTTGAGGCGTCGATCTATTCATCCATTAATGTATCCTTGGATCCGTCACTCAAGGAAAGATTGTTGGGCAAAGAAATAAATGTGGTGCAATGCCCTGGGTGCGGAGAGAGATTTACGGTTGGAGCCACTCTGCTCTATCACGACATGGAAAGGGCCCTTTGGCTGTGGGCCATCTGGGGAAACGAGCAAGAATGGGCAAAGGAAGAAGCCAGGTTCAAGGATATGCTCAATTCATACGAGATGCAGTATCCGGGGCTTGCCCGGGCCGTTCAGGGCAGAGAGACCGGCAGAATATCTCGGCTTGCCTTTGGATATGAACAGCTTCGTGAAAAGGTCTTGATCTTTGATGCCGGGCTTGATGATCGGATTATCGAGTTCCTGAAGGTCCTCTCCCTGTCGAGTTACGACCCTATCGGGGAACCTTTTGAGAAGGGCGAGGCCATGGGAATCCTTTTTGAAGGTGCTGTCGGCGACAGGATTGCTTTCATCTGCTTGCCTGCAAGGTCAGACCCACTGGGCTTTGAGATTGGACGTGACGCATATGACAGCCTTTTCAACGATCCAGACGCAAGAGAAGAGGCATTTGCGTTTTTCAGAGATGCCTTGTATGTGAACTTCAACAGGATCCTGGCGCCAAGTGAGGTTGGAGGCGGCGAGCGATCTTGAATAAGGTGAACCGAAGCGGCCTTCGATCTTCTTGTCGAAATACCCGGACGTCCCATGCTTACACAGATACTGCTTACCGCTTACTC
>JAFDHF010000005.1 GCA_019308905.1 Deltaproteobacteria bacterium | reverse complement strand
CGTGGTACCTTCTTCATGGGGTTGGGCCTCCTTTGTTTGTCTTTGTTGCCTGCCAGAGCTTATCGCATCCTGGCTAAGGCTCAACCCCTAAAACCACTTTTACAGCAAGTATAGGACATCACCCCCTCCTTGGAGACGGCCCCTGGCAAGGAGTATGAGGTAGTCGTTTCAGGAGAGCTCAAAGACGGAAAGCATTTTAACGGAAGTGCAAGGACTACCATCACGGAGTGGAAGGGCAAGCACAGCTGGAGATGGAACCATCCGGGTTGGCTGAACTCACAAAAGGACCTTGATAACTTGTGGAATAGGGATCAGGACTTTGAGGCTTGGTGGAACAGAGTAAAGAGACAAAGAAGATAGGGATGCACATTGCCTGGTCTCACACTTCCCGACTGGAGAGGGCCGGTGCAAGCATCTCTGGATTATTAGGGAAAGATTATTCGGGGATTTTGCTGCAGACCCAGCCAGAGGCAGCCCCGGGACTCTAGGCTCCTGAGCCGAGCTGCTTTCCCAGGGCATATGCCTTTTCCATCAGCTCCTGATTGTTCTTTATCTCGCCTGCCTCGGTGGCGCTTCCGTAAACCATACCCACGATCTCGGCGCCGACATAGTTGAAGGCGTCCTGGAACGTGCGCAGGGCGTTGACCGCCCCGGAGGCAAAGGGATCGACATCCCCGTAGGTGAGAACGATGCCTATCCGCTTGCCCGAAAGGGCGGCGTACTCGTCGTCACCTCCGAAGGCGTACCATCGGTCCATGAACAGCTTCGTCTGTGCAGAAACCGTAAACCAGTAAACCGGGGTGGCGATCACCAATCCATCCGCCTCGCGGAGCTTGGGATACAGGATATCCATGTCGTCGTCGATCACACAGTCCTTTTCTCTCTCCCCGCGGCAGCCGTCGCAACCGGTGCAGGGCTGGATATTCATCCCATGGAGAAAGAAGCTCTCCACCTCCGCCCCGACCGATTCGGCACCTGCGATCACCTGTTTGGCCAGGGTCGCGCTGTTGCCGTCTTTTCGCGGGCTCCCCACCACGACCATGATTCTCTTGCCTCCCATTGACTCTCCTCCTTCCGAAAAATATCGTGGATCCCTTCTGTTGTGCTATCGACCGCAGAATCGAAACTCTCCGCCGGTCCACCGGTATTTATATCATAGAAATTCTTCCGAAGTCACTCGAACGTTACCGTAATGAAGAAGAAAAATTGACTTTATTTCTGGACCTGCTAATATGGGGGTGAGATGCCTGTTGAGCGGCGACTGGTAAAAGGTTCCGTAAAATGAAGAAACGGATTAAGGAGATAGGATGGCGAGATACCTAGGAATTGCCGGAATTCAGATGGAGGTCGTCCACGGCCAGGACAACACAGCGGAGATGATGGAGAGACTCGATCGCGTGGCCGCCTCTTTCCCGTGGGCCGACCTGGTCTTTTTCAGTGAACTATGCGTCTCCGGGATGAACCGTGAGCTCGCACAGCCCATACCCAACCCGACTGTCGATCGATTCTGTGAATGGGCGAGAAGAGAAGAGAAATGGCTCATTCCCGGATCCATGTACGAGAGAGACGGGGGAAAGATCTTCAACACCTCGATTGTCATCTCTCCTGAGGGGGCGATCAAAGCCAGGTACAGGAAGCTCTTCCCATGGGCGCCTCTTGAGCAGAGCGAGGCGGGCGAGGAGTTCTGCATATTCGATATCCCGGGCAAGGGACGATTCGGCCTCTGCATCTGCTACGACCAGTGGTTCCCCGAGCTGGTCCGGACCCTGGCCTGGATGGGGGCCGAGGCGGTCTTCAATCCGACGGCCACCTACACCTCTGATCGATCCCTGGAGCTCGTCCTGGCCCAGGCCAATGCTATCAGCAATCAGGTCTATTTTCTCAGCGTCAATGGGGTGGGAGGCGGAGGAATCGGCCAATCGATCTTTGTCGATCCTGAAGGACGAGTCCTCCAAGCCTCCGGGCAACGTGAGGTGATCATGACAGAGGTGATAGACCTCGACCTGGTCTCCAGGGTTCGGGAGTACGGCACCCTGGGGCTCTCCCAGCTGTGGAAGGACCTCGGCAACTTCAAACAGAGATTCCCCGTATATGGGGAAGAGATTCGTAAAGGACGGATCTATGAATCCCTGGGGCCCCTCAAGCTCCATCGGAAGTTGGGAGACTGAAGAAGACCCGAAGAATCGCCAAGGCTGCGTGTGAGAAAGGAGGTGATCCATGAGTTCAATATGCCCCGTACCGGGTTTGACGATCGAGGCAAACTGAGATCGGTTGGTCAGGAAAGGAGGACAAAATGGATAAGAGAAGGATACTGAAACCCGTCTCTATTCTGGCAGTGGCGGCCCTGTTTGTGATGGGTCTGGCCCTTCCCGGCGAGGCAGCCAAACTGCCCAAGGATATCCTGGTATTTGCATCGACCGACAGCATCACCACATGGGACCCCAGTGCGGCCTATTCAACAGAATCCTCTTACATGCCGAACATCTACGAAACCCTGATCTGGGTCAGCCCTCCTGGGAGCGACAAGCCCTTTCAGCCTGGCCTTGCCGAAGACTGGCGTGTCGATGACAACGGTCTGAAATGGACCTTTTACCTGAGAAAGGGGGTCAAATTTCACGACGGGGGCATGCTCACCGCTCAGGTTGTCAAGGACTCCATCGAGCGAACCATGAAGATGGGCAAGGGGGCTGCCTTCATCTTTTCTCCTCTCAAGGAGATCAAGACCCTCAGCGACTATGCGGTCCAGTTCATCTTGAAAGAGCCGGCCCCGTTCGACCGGATCATCGCTTCGGCAAACGCAGCCTGGATCATAAGCCCGAAAGCAGTCGGAAACGACCGGAAGTGGTTCGATCAGGGCCGGGAGGCCGGATGCGGCCCTTACATGCTGGAGAGCTGGAAGCCGGATGAGGAGATCATCTTCAGGAGATTCGATGATTACTGGAAGGGCTGGGAAGGGCCTCATTTCACGCGAATCGTCGTCAAGATCGTGAAGGAGGCAACCGTGGCCGAGCAGATGCTCGAGGCGGGTGTGGCTGATCTTGCAACCAGGATCCCCACGGAATCCTTCCGGACCTTTGACGCCAAAGAGTGCTGCGAGCTCTTGAAAGGTCCGAGCTTCATGAACTACTACATCCACCTGAATACGGCAAAGTTCCCCTTCAACAACAAGCTGATCAGACAGGCCGTCTCCTATGCCATACCTTACAAGGACATCATCGACGTCTCCGTGGCAGGGTTTGGGAGGCAGGCTGTGGGGCCTGTCCCCAACGGCCAGTTCGGACATGACGACACCCTGTTTCAGTACACCTATGATCTGGACAAGGCCAAAAGCCTGATGGCTCAGGCCGGCTATCCAAACGGGATCAAGGACAGGCTTATGTTCACTTATGCTTCGGAGAACCCGGCTGAAAAAGCCTTTGCTCCCCTGGTCAAAGAGGCGCTCGGCAGGATCGGCATCGAAGTAGATATCCGGCCCATGATCTGGACAGCCCAATGGGAGTTGATGAAGGGAGGGCCGGAAAAGGCCCATCACATGGCAGCGGTTATGTGGTGGCCGACCTTCAGCGATCCTTACGAAACCCTTTACAGCCTCTGGCACGTCGAGGAGAAACCCTACTGGAACTTCTCCTATTACAAGAATCCGGAGTTTGACCGGACGATCCTGGAAGCCTATAGCACGCCGAACCCAAAGCAGGCTAAGGCTCTGTACTCCAAAGCCCAAGAGATGCTGATTGAGGATGCGCCCTCGATTTTTCTCTTCGACATCGAGAGAGGGGTATTCAAAAGGGCCGAGCTCAAAGGCTATGTCATCAACCCCAACTACCCCCGGGTCCCCTTCTTTTACAATATGTACAAGGAGTAAGGCGAGCAAGGAGGTGGTGGAGAAGCCCGCCACCTCCAAGAGCGCTCTCCATCCTTTATTTCAAAATGGTCAGAACAGATTGGACCGGATTCTCTCTCATGCTTTCAGGAGCCGTGCCCGGATCGGTAGCCGATCGGATTGCTCAAGTGTTTCGTCTTTCTGCAGGAAATAGAGGCTGATGTTACGCTACGTGGTAAGACGCCTGATCTGGCTCGTTTTCGTCCTTTTGGGGCTCTGTGTCATCACTTTCACGCTCTCGAGGGTCGTCCCCTCGGATCCGGCAGCGAGCTATCTGGGGCCCCGTCCAAGGCCGGAACAGGTGGAAAAAGTGCGGGTCCAGCTCGGTCTTGACAAGCCGCTCCCCATCCAATTCGCTTACTATATGAGAGACCTGGTCCACGGGGATCTCGGGGAATCGCTTCGTACACATCGCCCCGTGCTCCGGGGTATATGGGATCATCTACCGGCTTCCCTGGAACTGATGATCAGTGCGATCACGATTGCACTTGTGGTGGGTATTCCCCTGGGGGTCATATCTGCGAAGAAAGAGAACACCCCGGTGGACCATCTGAGCAGATTGTTCTCTGTAGCCAATGTGTCACTGCCTGCCTTCTGGCTCGCCATGATTCTCCAGATCGTTTTTTTCAGATGGCTGGCTCTCTTTCCGATTGGAGGTCGTATAGACACGGTGGTTAGCCTGGTGAACCCCATCAAGGAGATCACAGGCTTTTACGTGTTCGACGCTCTGGTCACAGCCAACTGGCCGGCCCTCAAAAGCGCACTGGCCCATCTGATCCTCCCATCGATCACTCTGGCCGCTTATTCCATGGGACTCATTGCACGGATGACCCGGTCGACCATGCTTGAGGTCCTCCGGGAAGACTACATCACCACGGCCAAGGCTATCGGCGTTTCCGAGGGGGAGATTCTCTTCGTTCACGCCTTGAGGAATGCCCTTGGTCCTACGCTCACCACTGCGGGCCTCTGCTTTGCCTTTATGTTGACAGGGACGTTCTTTGTGGAGCTGATTTTCTTCTGGCCTGGTCTGGGAACATACACAGTCAACGCGATTTTTCTCAACGATTATCCGATCATTATGGGTGTCACGATTCTTCTCGCCATATTCTATGTCGTAGTGAACCTGGTTGTCGATCTGCTCCTTGCAGTGGCCGATCCCCGCATCCGCCTTGGGTAGCAGGAAATCACGATCATGGAGACCGAGAAAAACAGGCAGAACCGGTTGACGAGAGCCAGAGATTACTGGCGGGGCATCAATCTGGTTCTAAAGAACCCGCTCACCGCCTTTGGGCTGGGCATCATTATCCTTCTGGTTGCAACGGCCCTTCTCGCACCCCATGTGGCACCCTACCCGGACCAGGGAAGGGGCATGTCCAACCTGAAAGAGAGACTGGTGGCTCCAAACCTGAAGCACCCTCTGGGAACAGACAACCTTGGCCGGGATATCTTGAGCCGTATCATTTTCGGTGCGCGGATTTCATTGAAGGCCGCCGTTGCCGTGGTCCTGATCGTCATTGCCATTGGTGTCCCCCTCGGATTGTTCGCCGGCTACTCCGGTGGAAAGGTGGATGAGATCATCATGAGACTGGCCGACATGATTCTCGCTTTTCCATCGCTCCTTCTCGCCATTGCCATTGTGGCATCCCTGGGGCCCAACCTGCTCAATGCCCTGATTGCCATCTCCATACCCTGGTGGCCCTGGTACACCCGTCTCGTCCGGAGTCAGGTGATCTCTCTCAAAGAGATGCAGTTTGTCGAGTCTGCCAGAGCCATTGGGGCTTCCCGATGGCGCATCATGTTCCGCCACATCCTGCCCAACTGCCTGTCGCCGATCATTGTCCAGGCGACGCTCGATATGGGATATATTATTCTCTCCCTTTCGGCTCTCGGTTTCCTGGGTCTGGGAACCCAACCGCCCGCAGCAGACTGGGGGGTCATGGTCAGCGACGGACGGGATTTCTTCCTGAACCAGTGGTGGATCTCGACCTTTTCAGGAGCGGCCATTTTTGTGTCGGTTTTTGCGTTTAACCTGCTCGGGGATGGAATCCGGGAGGCCATGGATCCCAAGATACGATGGAGATTTCAGAGGACATAAGAACCGGGGCCGCGGGTCCGTCTGACTCTACGGCGATTCCAAAAGAAAGAGCAGACCCCGGCCAGGACAGAGGCCTTCTCCCAGAAGCAATGAAACCAGACCATTCACTCCCCGTCCTATCCATAGAGGGCCTGAAGACCTATTTTCACACTCACCAGGGGGTAGCGAGAGCAGTGGATGGGGTGAGTTACCATGTGTTTCGCGGGGAGACACTCGGCGTTGTCGGAGAGTCCGGGTGTGGCAAGAGCGTGACCGCCCTTTCCATCTTGCGTCTCATCCCGTCACCACCGGGCAGAATCGTGTCAGGCTCGGTCGTTTTCGAGGGCCAGAATCTTCTCGATCTCCCCATGAACAGGATGAGGGAGATCCGGGGGAACCAGATCTCCATGATCTTCCAGGAGCCCATGACCTCCCTCAACCCGGTGTTCACCATAGGCAGCCAACTGTCCAAGGTATTCACCCTCCATCAGAACCTGTCCAAGAAAGAGGCGAAAAAACGGTCTATTGAGATGCTCGATGCCTGTGAAATCCCCTCTCCTGAAAGAATCATGAAGGAATACCCCCATCAGTTGAGCGGCGGGATGAGGCAACGGGCCATGATCGCCATGGCTCTCGGTTGTAGTCCGAGGGTGTTGATCGCCGACGAGCCCACGACCGCCCTCGATGTCACCATTCAAGCCCAGATACTCGACCTGATCCTTCGATTGAAGAAGGAATTCGGGATGGCCATGATTCTGATCACCCACAACCTGGGAATCATCGCAAAGACGGCTCAACGGGTCGTGGTCATGTATGCCGGAGAAAAAGTTGAGGAGGCCGATGTTTTCTCTCTTTTTGAAAGGCCACGGCACCCGTATACCATCGCCCTGATGAACTCGATACCGGTTCTCGGGCGGTCTGAGAGGTTTCTAAAGGAGATCAAAGGGGTCGTTCCAGCCCCGTACCGGACGATTCCGGGATGCAGGTTTGCGGATCGATGTCCCGAGGCGATGGACCGATGTGAAAGGGAAAGACCCCGGCTCAGAGAGGTAGAGAAAGGGCACCTGGTTGCCTGTTTCCGATGAATCGAGAATGGAAGAGATACTTCTCGAGGTAATAGACCTGGTCAAACACTTCCCCCTGAAGAAGACAGGGTTTTTTCAGGAGACCCGGTTCGTTTTTGCCGTCAACGGCGTGAGTTTCTCCCTGAAGAGAGGAGAAACCCTGGGCCTGGTTGGTGAGTCCGGATGCGGCAAGACCACCTTGGGCCGAGCGATCCTACGGCTCATCGAACCCACCTCTGGTGTCGTCAAGTTCGAGGGCCGAGACGTTGCCAGGTTTAATGAACAGGAATTAAAGGCCTTTCGCCGGACAGCCCAGATCATCTTCCAGGATCCCTTTGCCTCGCTCAATCCTAGAATGACGGTTGGCGCCATTGTTGAGGAGCCCCTCATTGTTCACGGCATGGGCACCAGGTCTGAAAGAAGAGAGAGAGTGGCTGCGGTGCTGGAAAAGGTCGGGCTGGAAGCCGACTACATGACCAGATTCCCCCATGAATTCAGCGGGGGGCAGCGCCAGCGGGTCGGAATCGCACGGGTCCTCACGCTGAACCCCAGCCTCATCATCGGAGATGAGCCGGTCTCAGCCCTGGATGTGTCCATCCAGGCCCAGATCATCAACCTCCTCGTGAAGCTCCAGGAAGAGTTCCGCCTTTCCTACATCTTCGTCTCCCACGACCTGGCCGTGGTGGAACACATTTCAAACCGTGTGGCCATCATGTACCTGGGAAAAATCGTGGAGATCGCTCCCAGTAGAGAGATCTACACCGCAGCAAGACACCCATATACCCAGGCCCTGCTGTCGGCCATCCCCATCCCGGATCCCAGGGTCTCCACAGAGAGGACCATCCTTGGGGGAGACATACCGAACCCGGCAAGCCCCCCATCAGGATGCAGCTTTCGCACCCGGTGTCCGGTGGCCAGGGAAATCTGTCACAGGGAGGCGCCAGAGATGATCGAGGTGGAAAGGGATCACTTTGCCGCCTGCCACTTTCTGTGATAAATAATCCATGGGTGAGAGAAGATGACAGGATCAGGGCTTACAATCAAGGGCCTGTCTCTCTGAAGGCTGCCATGAGAATCCTATTCGTGGAGGACGACAAAAGCATCGCCCGTTTCGTCCGAAAGGGGCTGAGGGAAAACTACATGGCGGTCGACGTGGCCTATGACGGCGAAGAGGGTATGTTTCTGGCCCTTCATGAGGCCTATGATCTGCTGATTCTGGACATCATGCTCCCCAAGATCGATGGGATCGAGATCTTGAAGTCCCTCCGGGAGACGGGCAAGGACACACCGGTGATCTTCCTGACAGCCAAAGACAGAGAGAGGGACATCGTGAAGGGGTTGAACCTGGGGGCGGACGATTACATGGTCAAACCTTTCTCTATCAATGAACTCCTGGCCAGGGTCAGGGCTGTTCTCAGGCGGATGAAGGCAGAAGGCGGTTCAAGGCTCACAGTCGCGGATCTAACCATGGATCCCGCGACCCACAGGGTATCCCGCGGGGGAAAGCGGATCGATCTCACCCCAAAGGAATACGCCCTGCTCGAATACCTGATGCGAAACAGGGGAGAGATCGTGACCAGGACCATGATCTCCGAGAGCGTATGGGATTATCACTATGACTGCCTCACCAACGTCATCGATGTACACGTATATCACCTCCGGAACAAGATCGATAAAGGGTTTGAGCCCAAACTGCTTCATACCATAAAGGGGGTGGGCTATGTCCTGGAAGCGAGGGGTTAGTTTCTACAGGCGGACCGATGTCAAGATCACCCTCTGGTATATCTTTACTTTTGTGGTGACCACCCTGATCATCTTCTCTTTCATGTACCTGCGACTCAAACACCACCTTATGAAAGAGATCGATCGCTTCCTGATCGATGAATCGAGGGAGCTTGCAGCTGTAATCTCGGAAAGCCCTGAGGATTTCACTTCCGTGCTCATGAAATACGAGGGAAGGATCTTTGCCAGGGAATACTACCCTATTTATTCCAGAGTATTGAACAGGGAGGGCAGGGTCATTGCCGCTTCGAAGAATTTTGCGGAACTCCTATATCCTTTGAACCCAGAAAAGCTGCAACGTATTGAGAGGAACAATGGATACTTCGAGACCGTCCGCCCGCCCGGGCGGAGGACCCCCTTTCGGATCCTCAGCTCCCCCCTTACCAGGGACAAGAGGTCCGATTATATCATTCAGGTCGGCATGAAGATGAGGTCCATGAGAAAGACTCTGAGGAACTTCACACATAACCTCCTTACGGCAATCCCTATCGTACTGGTACTTGGGGCTGTCGGGGGGTGGTTCCTGGCGAGAAGAAGTCTCTCGCCCATAGGATACATCACGGAGACCGCTCGCCGGATTACTGCATCTAACCTTGCAGAAAGGCTCAAACCGGGAGAGAGCGGTGATGAGCTGGACCACCTCATCACCACTTTGAACGACATGATATCCCGGTTGGAGGGTTCCTTCAAGAAAATCAGCCAGTTTACGGCCGATGCCTCCCACGAGCTCAAGACCCCCATCAGTTCCATGAAGGGAGAGGCGGAACTGCTCCTCTGCAAACCGCGGCCCCAGGAGGAGTATCAGAGGGTATTGGCCAACCATATAGAAAAGCTGGATCTCCTCACTAGAACGATCAACGACCTGATCCTCCTTTCCAAATTCGATTCCAACGAAGCAGGCCTCGAGATGACTCGAATCAAACTCGATGAGCTTCTTGTAAATCTCTGGGAGTTCTTGGGTGTGCTGGCCGAGCAGAAGGAGGTGGAATTCACCTTGGTGCGGATCGACGAGGCAAGCGTGCTGGGTGACCGGACACGGTTGCAGCAACTGTTCACCAATCTGATAGACAACGCGGTGAAGTTCACCCCGTCCGGCGGCCGGATCGACATTTCACTCCAAAGGGACAACGGGTTTGCCAGGGTCTCGGTGAAAGACACGGGCATAGGCATTCCACAGGATGAGCTGGAGCGTATTTTCGATAGATTCTATCGGGTGGACAAATCAAGAGACAGGGAGTGTGGAGGAACGGGTTTGGGACTGAGCATATGCTACTGGATCGCAGAGGCCCACCATGGGAAGATCGAAGTCGAGAGCGAGTTGGAAAAGGGGAGCCGCTTTACCGTGTCCCTCCCCGTTCTCGATTCTTGATCCAACATGAAGAAATCTTCATCTCCTCTTCATCTTCAATTAATCCCCAGGTTCTTATGATGAAGCCAAAAACCTCGGAGGGACCCGGTGTTCGGCTACAAGGAAAAAACCACTGCATACGGGCTGCTTCTCATTGCGGTACTTGTTCCCCTTTTCGCCCTCGGCCTGTCCAACCACGGCCTGTGGACGCCGGACGAGCCCAGGGTGGCGGAGATCGGGCGGGAGATGGCTCTCACCGGGAACTGGGCCGTCCCCACCCTGAACCGGAAGCCCTTTCTGGAGAAGCCCCCCCTCTACTTCTGGTCCGTGGCTCTGACCTTCAGGGTCTTCCACGTCGTGTCGGACAGGGTGGCCAGGATACCTTCTGCTGTTTTCGGGATTGGAGGAGCGGTGGGGGTCTTCTTTTTGGCGGCGATGCTTTTCGGTCCGAGAGTAGGCTTTATTTCCGCTTTCGTCACGGCCACAAGCTTCGAGTATTTCAGGGCGGCCCACTGGCTGATTGTGGACAGTGCCCTGGCATGCTTTGTCATTTGGGCCATGACCTCTTTCATGGCGGCGTATCTTTCGCAAGCAAGAGGACGGAGACTTCTCTTTTACATCTTTTTCTATCTCTTCTGCGGTTTGGCATTTCTCTCCAAGGGCCTCATAGGCCTCGCCTTTCCCGGGGTGGGGGTGCTCGTATTCCTCGCTTTTGAGAAGGATCTGAAGGAGATCTGGAAGATGCAGCCCTGGATCGGCATTGCCATCCTGGCTGCTCTCTCCCTGCCATGGCTTCTGGCCTTGTGGCACCAAGGGGGGGGACCTTATCTTGACGTCTTTCTTCTCAAGAACAACCTCCTGAGGTTCCTTCCCGGAGGAACCTCAGGACACCACAAGCCGTTCTATTACTATTTCACCCACCTTCCGGGGAGTTTTCTACCCTGGAGCATCCTCCTGGTGCCGGTGCTCTATCGATCCTTTGGCAGGAGCCAGGGCTCCCCTGCTCCATCCGGCCCGGGGCTCCTCTTTATGAAATGCTGGTCTGTCAGCGGTTTCGCCCTTCTGAGCCTGGCTTCAACCAAGCGAGGAATCTATCTTTTGCCCATTCTCGCCCCCTTTTCGATCCTCACGGCCTTGTGGATCGAGAGCATCCTTCGATCGAGACCGCCTTCCAGGGGAGAGAGAATCTTCCTCTGGGGCCTGGCCCTGGTTCTCCTCGGCGCAGGGCTGGTGCTCGGTCCTATGACCTTCTACCTCTCCAGTGAGATGGGTTTCCTCTGGGCGGCCCATGCGGTTCTGGTCATCGGCCTTTCCGGTGTGACCCTCAAATTCCTCCGGAAAGCCGAGATGGACCGATTCTGGATCGGTACCCACGGTACGGTGCTTGCCCTCTTGATCTTCGTCCTCTTATGGATCCTTCCGCCGGTGGACCGCTACAAGAGTTTTGCTTCCTTCTGCCGCGAGGTCAAGGAGGCTGTGGGGGCTGATACCCCTCTTTACGGGTATAAACCCGATGAGACCCTCAGGGGGGTTGTCCCTTTCTACACGGGGAGGTATATAGAAGAGATAGGTGACGATCGTGTTCTTGCGGATACTCTCAGCAGGGAGGATCCGGTATTTGTCGTCGCCATGGACAAGAGGGGTGTCCGCGAGAGGGAGATTTTCTCCAGTGGAAGAGTTTACCTCCTGCTCGATCGCAAGGTAGGCGACAGGCGTACCTGCCTGCTCTTTACAAACAGAAAGAACCGGGGTGTAAAGAAGGATTCGTCATGGATCGAGACAACCGTTTCGGAGAGACCGTAGACCGGAGGGTCAGGACCATTGGGCAGTCGGCCTTCGTGATCCATCTGGCCGGGAAGGTGAGGCGGTTTTACCTGGTTCATTTCAAGAAGGGGTACGTTCAGAGACAACTGGCGCTCCGGAGGGGAAAGTGCCATCAGTGCGGCCGGTGCTGCTCTTTTCTCTTTGTCTGTCCCATGCTGACCCGGCAGGGGCTCTGCAGCTCCTATGACAGATTCCGGCCAATGGTCTGCAAGGTCTTCCCGATCGATCAAAGGGACATCGATGAAGTGACCCTCTCCGGGGGGCAATGCGGTTACCGGTTCGAAGCCCCCTATTCTCGAAATCCTCCTCCTCGCCCTCTGCAACATATCTCTGAGACGTCTCAACACCCGGCCAGGAGCAGCTCCTGAGGAGACCGAAACCATCGGGGTTATCACCTGATGTTCTTCACCCATCTTTCATTTCCCCCTATCGTTGCCCTCCTGGACGCCTGATCGAAGATGAAGAAATCTTCATCTCTCCTTCATCTCCGGTTAATTGCGGAGCTTCTATAATTCAGTCGTAAGGGTGATCATCGGCTCCAGTTCCCCCTTCTGGGTCCTATATCATCCGGCGTTCTCCCATGGCATTCACGTTTGCCCTTGAGCAGTGAAATATGAAAGGAGGAAACAGATATGGATCAGGATGGTGGCTCGAGTGCCTTCGAAGAAGATTTCCCGCCGGGAGGATGTTCAATGCATG
Source organism: Deltaproteobacteria bacterium (assembly GCA_019308905.1). NCBI lineage: Bacteria > Pseudomonadati > Myxococcota > Myxococcia > Deltaproteobacteria bacterium. Next base: position 93,196 of record JAFDHF010000005.1, on the reverse strand, counting down.
TTGAGAAATGCGGGCGGTGGCTTTTTCGACGAGGAGGGGAGCTGGAAATCCCCTTCATATTGGCGGTACTCGTGCTACTGCGGCCCCGCTATCCACTCGGCTCCCATTGGTTTGATGAATTCACAGATATCATAGGCTACTTGGTCATGCTGGGCGGGGTGTGGATTCGGGTTTGGGCAATCGGCTACAGAAAGGCCGGGATCAGTCAAAGAAGGGGCAGAGAGATCAAGAGCTCAGAACTCCTCACTGACGGTCTTTACGCATATGTCCGAAACCCTCTCTACCTCGGCAACCTTGTAATAGCTCTCGGGCTCACGGTCATCTTTTCGAACCCATGGCTGGTACTGGTTCTGTTGGCCTATCTGATCTATTACAACCTGATCATAAGGGCCGAAGAAGATCACCTCACTAGGCAGTTCGGGGAGACCTGTCTCGCATACAAGCGCAGGACACCACGACTCCTCCCGGCGATCCGTAAGGGAGAGAGGAATCGCCCGGCCCGCAGATTTGACTGGAACGAGGTGGTGAGGAAGGAAAAGGACCTGTTTCTGGCTGCCACCCTGGCCCCGATTGCCATTGAGATCTACGAAGACATCCTCCATGAGGGCTGGGTGCAATTCCACACCCATGATCTTGGAGAAGTGGTCGTCTTCCTAGTTGCTTCCGCCCTGGCCGCACTCCTGTGGACATTGGTGAGACAGCAGAAAAAGAGACGCCTTATCTAGATGCAGGGCAAAAGCCTCTCGACGAGCCTTTTTCAGGAACCGCCCATAAGGAGAAGACCGATATTCGTCAAATACAACCCAGCACATCGAACAAGCGAAGATCACGTGAGTAAAGCAAATCACGGTCACGTCCGGTTAGTACCCCATGAGTCTATCCAAAAGCACGATAAACGTGGAAGATCGATGCAAAGATGACTAACATGTTGACAATCACTAGTATCACTAAAGATGCATGGGGACACGACCCGATCTGATAAATCCTTTACATGGATAACGGATATGCCATTCTTGCAGCTCATCGCAAGATGATGTCTTCTACGGCTCGGACTCCGTGCCCACACTCTGAAATATGACAAGATCGTGCAGCTATCCAAAAGAATATGTCTGCTAATAGAAGGTTGATTTTGGAGATTGGCCCTGTCTCCAAAACAGTATCCATTAGCGAGATTTCCTCTATGTGAGATGAGGCTTGCTTTTCAATACAGAAGAATGACAGTTGCCTGTTTGCAGAGGAACGGTAGTTGTTCGAACGCTATTCCGTCGTATTTATGCCCTACCAAGAGTCGGGAGCATTCTGCGAGATGCTCGTGGAAGCGACACAAGACGACCCCGGACACGCCGGCTCTCGTCTGAAAGCCCTTCACCTGTTCCTTGTGCCCCCCGGGCAAAGCGAACGGACGACACAGCGGCGGGACAGTCTGAGTCGGACTATCCGAGGATAGGTGTTGGACCAACCCCGCCCTGCCGGATTGACAAATCCCGGGCAATGGCATACTCTGCAAACCTTGTTACCATGTATCGAAGGCAGGCGGCCTGTCACGGCCCGCTCACTCTGCAGGGTTCTGGATCTGAATATATCTGCTCAGGCGGGCATCGACCGATAGAGAGATGCGGAGAGATGACATTTCCGGACCCACTCCCCCAGGAAACCGAGAGAGCCTACCTGGCGGGGCAGGGTAAGAAACCGACCGGTTCCCTGGGTCACCCTCAAAAGAGCAGATTCCCTACCAGATTGCTGAGTTACGTGCTTCTAGCCCTGGCATTTGCCTCTATCTCCATACTGTCGCTTGTGTTTGTCTACCACCACGTGGCCGGCAGAAGCTACTTCCTGAAACTCGACATATTCCCGCGCAGCACAATCATCCGGGTCATTGTTCTTCTGTTTTTCTACCACCTCTTCGATGCTCTCCGCTTCTCATATATCCTGAAAACCTTGAATGCCCGAGTTCCGTTCAGATACCTGATCAAGCTGGTATTCATCAATATATTCATTTCAAACATTACCCCTTTTGCAACGGGCGGAGGTTTCGCGCAGATATATTTCCTGAACAAGGCAGGGGTTTCGGTTGGAGCGGCCACGGCAGCGACGACGATAAGGACTATCCTCGCCATGATCTTCTTGTTTACCATCACCCCCGTGGTCATCCTGACGGAGAAAAATCTGGCGGCCATACTCCCCGCAAGAAGTCTGTTTTCCTATTTATCCCTCCTCCCGATGATATATCTATTTGCCCTGTACATGATTACATTGCAGAACAAGATGATAAAGCGCTTTCTCTATGGTTTCCTGGGCAGGCTTAGGAATGCCAACCTGATTTCCCCCGAGACATCTCAGAGGGTGGCTTTCCGGATTTTCAGGGAAATCAACGCCTTTTCCCGGAGCATAAAGATCTTTCTCAGCGGAGAACGGAGCTACGCCTTTGCGGCTGTCCTGTCCACCCTTTTGTTTCTCCTTGCTCTTTTTATGTTCTCGGTCGTGCTCATCTCCGGTCTCCACTACGAGATATCTCCCTTTTCTGTCATTTCATTCCAGGTGGTAATTGCATTCATCATGTATTTTGCGCCTACACCGGGGGCCACCGGTGTGGCAGAGGGGGGCTATGCCCTTCTCTTCTCTCACTTCGTCAAGAAGTCGGATATCGTATCCCTGACCTTTGCCTGGAGGTTTCTTACGGTTTACATAGGAATGATAGTCGGGGGATTAATCTTCTATATGGAAATCAGGAAAGGCTACCAGAAGCGAAAAACTGACCGGGAATCTATCCGATCCGGCCATCATCCTGGACGGCCCGCTCGGCCCTTTCCATGAGTCAAGGGCATTTCCTTTTGTCACGGTCTTGTCCAGCAAATACAGGATCGTCCCGATATCCATAAGAATCATCTTGACCTGTCACCGGTGTTACCTCGAAGGTCATGGATCATGCACTTGCAAGACCTCTTGACCATCATCACAAACAACCCTCATGCCGCGTATTTCGTGATCCTCCTCGTATCCTTTTCCGAGTCCCTGGCATTTGTCGGACTTCTGGTCCCCGGGACCATGATCATGTTCGGGGTCGGTGCTGTCGTCTCGACGGGCGCCCTCTCGCTCAAACCCACGCTGATCGCCGCTGCCATCGGAGCGGTGGGAGGCGACGGAGCGAGCTATTGGTTGGGCCGACACTACCGCGAACGGTTGAGAAACCTCTGGCCCTTCAGGCGCCACCCTCGAATGCTGACCGGGGGCGAGTCCTTCTTCCGCAGATACGGGGCAAAAAGCGCCTTCCTCGGCAGATTTGTCGGCCCCCTGAGGCCTGTGATCCCCATCGTGGCCGGCATGCTCGATATGCCGCCCCTGAAGTTCGCCCTGGTCAATGTCATTTCAGCGATCGGCTGGGCTTTTGCCTACACCATGCCCGGAGTGTTTTTTCGGTACATCTCTGGCCTTTGCCGGGGCGATCAGTGCCAGGCTGGCCGTGCTTGCCCTTGTTGTAGTGGCCGGAGTGTGGGGATTCGTGTGGAGCTTCAGGAGATTGATCATCCTCTTGGAGCATTTCGGTCCCAGGTGTACTCAAGCCCTCCAGGACTGGGCCCTATCCGATACACCCGCTCGCGGGGTTAAGCTCCTTGCGAGGTCCTTTCTCTCTTCTCTCTTTCTCCGCCGGAGGGTGGAAGAATTTCTCCTGGTCATTCTCGCCGCCGTCCTCGTCTTTTCCGTATGGGGATTTCTCGGAGTCCTCCAAGACGTGGTCATGAAGGATCCTCTGGTACGGGCCGACCAGGCCGTCTACCATTTCCTCCAGTCCCTGAGGAATCCATGGGGAGACTCCGTATTTGTAGCCATAACGGAGTTGGGCGATTGGCTGGTCAGTGGCTCGGTTGCCGCGGCCGTATTCCTCGTGCTGCTCCTGAACCGGTGCCGGCGGTCCGCGGGATACTGGGCCGCCGTCCTGGCAGGAGGAGCATGTGCCGTCCGAATCCTCAAATGGGCACTCCACCTGCCCAGACCCACCCCGGTCTACCACGGCATTTCCGCCTTTGGTTTTCCAAGCGGACACGCGGCCATGGGCCTCATTCTGTACGGTTTTCTCGCCATAGTGATCGCAAGGAGTCTCCGGGGCATGATGCGCAGGTGGTTCTTTGCAGCCGCTTTCCTGATCTCTTTTGCCCTCGCCTTTTCCCGCCTCTATCTCGGGGTTCACTGGCTTTCAGATGTCCTCGGTGGAATTCTCTTTGCCTCGGCCTGGACAGCCCTGGCGGGCATTGGCTACCTCAAGGGGAGGCCCGAGGCTGTTCCTGCCCGGCTTCTCGGTCTCGCCGTCATCGGAGTCGTTGCGACCGTGGGTCTGTGGCACGTGGCGGACCGCCACAGCCACGACCTTGCCTTCTACGCTCCTCGCCGTCTGGTAAAAGTGATCGATTCCAAGGCTTGGCTCACCTGGGCCTGGCAGCAACTGCCTGCCTGGCGCATCGACCTTGGGGGAGCCAGGGAGGAACCCCTCACTATCCAGTTCGCCGGCCGACCTGAATCACTGGCTAGATACCTGATTTCAAAAGGGTGGCACCACCCACCTCCTCTCAACATGAGGATCCTGCTCGCCGCCCTTTCTCCCGATGTAGAGATGCGAAACCTCCCCTCTCTGCCCCGTCTTCACGATGGACGCCTCGAAACCATGCTCCTCCTCCGTGACGAAGGACAGAAGCGGCTCGCTCTCAGGTTGTGGCCCACAGACATGCAACTGAGAGGCGGCAGAGGACCGGTCTGGGTCGGAACCGTGGAGATCCAGAGCGCGGACAGAATCGCCGGCTTGATCACTCTGCCGCGAAACACGGGTGACTACGCACGCCCACTGCAAATCCTGTCAAAGACTCTCAATGGCAGGTTCCTGGTCCGTGAGGTCTTTCGCGGGGACGCAGGGGTTCCCGCCCGGACAGGGCGCGTGCTCTTGATCATGGAGATGAAGAAATCTTCAGCTTCCCTTCACGACGGATCAATCTCGGGGGGCCTATGATACATCCATGGGCTATGATCATTGGAGGTTTGGCCGTCACTGGACAATCACCGTGGAGCGAACATTGTCTAATCAGCTTCACATTCTGAGGAGCACGGCGACGAAGAATCTCGCCTTTATTTCGATCGCTCGGCCCGGCAAAGGAATGACACAACAGCCGAATAGTCTGAGTTGGGCTGATATATTCCAGATCGTGGATCAGGGGCTCGGGTATCATTGACTGGACCCGGAAAAGTTGGTATTCAAGAAAAGTTGCACAACCGGCCGGGTTCGACCTGTATTGGTTCGGCCTGTGGCATCCATATTGCTTTTCCACCAGGGCTCAGGATCAGACGTGAATGTCTGTTCCGTTGCCGTCGGAGTGGCTGATCTCGACCATGAATCGCAACGCCCCCAGAGGTCCGGAAAGAAGAACCGTCAAGCCCGACTGCCGGTATTTCATCGGGGACAGGCCCTGCACTTTTCATAAGGCCGAAGGCGTTACGTGCGGGGACTGTGACCATTACAGCCCCGTCAAGATGCGAATCCTGGTAATCAAGCTGGGGGCCATGGGAGACGTTCTCAGGACAACCTCGATTCTCCCGGCCCTGGACAGAAAGTACAGGGGGCCTCACATCACATGGGTGACTGAAGATGAGTCTCTTGATCTTCTCAAGGACAATCCCATGGTGGACAGTCTGATGGGCCTGGGAACGGGCAGCCTGGCAAGGATCCAGGTCGAGGCGTTCGACCTGGTGATCAACCCGGAGGCGGCCAGGGAGAGTGCGGCCCTGGCCTCCGTCGTAAGGGCTAAGGAGAAGAAAGGATTCGGCCTGTCGCCGAAAGGATCGGTCTTCCCCTTCAACCCAGAGGCAGAAGAGATCTTTCACATGGGGCTGATGGACGATTTGAAGCGGAGCAACGAGAAGACGTACGAAGAACTCCTCTGCCGGCTCTCCGGCTTGCCTTACGAGAGGATCCCCCCGATTCTCCGCCTGACGGACGACGAAATCCGGTTTGCGGAGGAGTTTCGCTCGACCACGGGGATCGAGACAGACAGGCCGGTCGTGGGTATCAATACAGGAGGCGGAGGCCGCTGGCCTCTGAAGCGCTGGACGATTGACGGGTTTGCCGAGCTGGCAAGGAGGCTCTTGCGCGACCCGGGTACCCAGGTTCTTATCCTGGGAGGCCCCGCAGAGGCAGAAATCAACAGACAGATCCTGTCACGACTCGGTGGAGAAGCGGTTGACGGGGGCTGTTTCAACCCTCCCATGAGGTTCGCGGGCTTGGTAAATCTGTGCGATGTGGTGGTCACCGGTGACAGTCTGGCCCTTCATGTGGGCCTTGCCCTGCGGAGAAGAGTGGTAGCCCTTTTCGGCCCCACCTCAGAAGCCGAGGTCGATCTCTACGGGCTGGGGACGAAGATATCCGCTCCCATGGATTGCCTCTGCTGCTACCGGCAGGAATGTGACAAGTCCCCGAACTGCATGGAGAGCATCCCCGTAGACAGGGTCTACCGAGCCGTGCAAGAGCAGCTGGGTTTTCTGGAAACCGAATCTCATGAGAGCCTTTGTGACGATCCCGACATTCAACGAAAGCAGCAACATTGAAAGGCTGATCAGAGAGATCCGCGGCCGGAACCAGAGGATGGGAATCGTTGTGGCCGACGACGACTCCCCTGACGGAACCTGGAAGATCGTGGAGAAGATCTCAAAGAGTGATCCCCGGGTTTTTCTCCTGAGGCGGAGGGAAAACAAGGGGAGAGGGGCCGCGGGTGTGGATGCCTTTCGATTCGCCCTCAAGCAACAGGCCGACGTGGTGATCGAGATGGACGGAGACTTCTCCCATGACCCGAAATACATTCCGGCCTTTCTCGAAAGGATCCGAGACTTCGACCTAGTCATCGGGTCGAGGTCTGTTCCTCAAGGCCGAGACCTGCGAAGGTCACGTCTCCGGAAAGCCATCACCTACCTCTCGTCTCTTTACGCCAGGTCTGTGCTCGGCCTGCCCATCAGGGACTGCAACTCGGGGTATCGGTGCTTCCGAAGAGAGGTACTGGAAGCCATAAACCTCGATTCGGTCCGTTCCACCGGCCCCTCTATCGTCCAGGAGTTGCTCTACAAGGCCTATCTACACGGTTTTTCCATCGCCGAGATGCCCATCGTTTTTTCGGAAAGGCAGGCGGGCAAGTCAAACCTGAATCTCTCGAGGCTCCTCCAGGGCTTCTTCATGGTTCTCAAGCTGAGGTGGCTTCATCTCCTCGGTAGACTCCAAAACTCACAGCCCCAGTAGACCGGAGGCACTATGCACGAAACCCTCACAACGATTCCGACCGAAGATACCGAGCAGAGGGCACCTCTCCCTCCCTTGGGACGGGAAAGAGTCTGGCGGACCGAGATTCCTCATCTCGTGATTCTGACCTTTCTCTGCCTCACCCTCTTCTTCTTCAACCTCGGAAGCCGGCCCCTGTGGGATATAGACGAGGGGATGCATGCCGCCACATCCAAGGATATGGTCCTGACCGGAGACTGGATCACCCCGAAGCTCAACGGGGAGAACTTCTACGACAAGCCCATACTGTACAATTGGCTTGCAGCTGTCTCCTTTCTGGTCTTCGGCTTCACCGCCTTTGCAGCCCGCCTGCCTGCGGCCCTTCTCGGTTTGGGATCCGTTATGGTCACCTATCTCCTGGGGAGAAGAATCGGCGGCCCGACCCTGGGACTGCTGAGCGGTGTGGCTCTGGCCACGAACATCGAGTTCATCATACTCTCCAGAAATGTGATCCACGACATCTCCTTGGCCTTCTTTGTCACACTGGCCCTTGTCTCTTTCTATCGGGCCTTTGCAAGCGAGAAGCAAAGGACGGCCCTACTCCTCCTCTTCTATGTCTCGTGCGGCTTCGCCGTCTTGGCCAAGGGGCCCCTCGGCCTTCTGCTGCCAGCCCTCGTCATCGGCCTCTTCCTGATCATCAAGAGGAGACTGGCCTTTATCAGAGAGATGAAGATGGGTTGGGGCGTCCTCGTATTTCTCGCCGTCGCCGCCCCGTGGTACGTCCTGATCAGCCTGAAAAACAGCGACTACGGCTACTACTTCTTCATCGAGCAGAACCTGATGCGCTTTCTCTCGCCAGAGGCCCACCACAGCCAGCCCTTCTACTACTACTTCCCGGTTCTTTTGGGAGGGTTTCTCCCGTGGTCCTGGGCCCTGCCCCTGGCGCTGGTCCGTTCTTTTCGGAAAGGCCTCAGAAACATGCCCGAGGGAACCCTTTTCGTCACCCTCTGGTTTGCCGTGGTTTTTGTCTTTTTCTCCACTGCCAGTTCCAAGCTCTCCACTTACATCCTGCCCCTGTTTCCAGCCGCCTCCCTGCTTGTGGGAATGCTCTGGCAGGAGTTGCTCGAGACCCCCACACCGGCACTCCACAGGGGAGTCCTCCTCTCCTTCCTCCCCCTTGTAGGGATCCTCCTCGGGGCCGTATTCTACTTTCAGATTCACCCCTTTGGGGAGTTGCAATCCGGTTTCGGGGTTGACCTGGATCGTCTCAACGCTCTGCTTCTCTTGCTGTTGGGAGGGGCCGGGGCGGCGCTGTTTCTTCTGTTCACAAGAAGCTACAGGGCCTTCTTCGGAACCTCGGCAGGACTCATGGCCCTTGCCTTCCTCTTCATCGTGGTGGCGATACTCCCATCGGTCAACCCCTATCGGTCCACCAGGGGACTGGCCCAAGAGTTGGATCGGCTCGTCCCGCCGGGCGAAAAACTGGTATTCTTCGAAAAACTCAAGGACTCGGCCCTGTTCTATACCGATCGAAAGGCCCTTGTCCTTGACACTCCCCAACAGTTGATGGATTATTTGGCTTCACCCAAGAGAGTCTTCTGTATCATCGAGAAGGAGTCTCTCGATGAGCTTGAGAAACTCGGGCAGATGCCTTATGTTATCGACCAGGAAGGCGACAAGCTGATAATATCGAACAGGAAACCGACCTGATCCTCCGGGGGCCGTCCCTTGCAACAGAACAACAGGAAGTTTTCCCTGAAAAGAGAACTCTTGAGAAAAAGGACCGTTCTCTCTCTCCTCTTCTCTCTCTTCCTGGTCTATCTCTTTCTCTCCCGTACGACTTTCAGCGATATGGTCCACCATCTGACAAATGTGAACCCCCTGTTTCTGGTCCTTGCTTTTCTCTCTCATTACACGGCTTATCTTTTCCGGGGCTACAGGTGGCGCACGATGATCCGGCAAGGCGGGTTTTCGGGGACTACCCTCGATCTGGCGAAGATCATCTTCCTTTTTCAGAGCATCGATTGCGTACTGCCGGCCAAACTCGGGGATCTGTACGGGGCTCACCTCATGAAACTCAACTTCTCCCTGAGCCGCTCCTTCTCTCTGGGTTCAATATTCCTCTGGCGGATCTTCGACTTCTCCGTGGTCATGGCTTTCGCGGTAACGGCAGCGGTCTTTCTCTTTGGGAGCCGGATTCCTCCTGAACTCCTCCTGGCCATCAAGGTGGCCGTTCCCTCTCTCCTGGCCCTCCTGGCCCTGATGGGGCTCTTCTTCCACTACCATCGGTGGCTGCCTCTGCGCTTCAGATCGGAAAGGCTCAAGGGCCTGATCGACTCTTTTCGCCGAGGTCTCAAGCTGAACGGAAAGATCGTGCCCTCTCTGCTTGTCACCACATGCCTGATCTGGCTCCTGGAAGCCGGGCGGTTCTTTTTTGTCTGCAAGTCCATGGCGGTTGAAATCGATGTCGTCTCTGTGCTATTCGTTACTTTCTGCACGGTCTTCTTGACGGCTATCCCCTTTACGCCCTCTGGGCTCGGAGCCGTCGAGTTTGGTATGCTCGAACTCCTGGCTCTGGTGGGAGTCGCATCCTCTGCTGCCTATCCTCTCATTATCTGGGACAGACTGATCGCCCACTGGAGCCAGATCGTGTTGGGCATGGTTCTCGCTCTTTTCAGCAGGGCCGTCAATCTCAAGATATGGCATTTCGAGGAGGAAGGCGTCTCCTCCTCCACAAAAAGCCTGGCACCTTCGTAGAGAGGTCCGTATCTATGGCTCAGACACGGAAGAAGTACCAAAGAATCCTCCTCATGAGAATGCACTCCCCCCTCATCGGAAAGGTGAAACACCCCCACCACGTCTATCCACCCCTGCCCCTGAAGTACATGGAGGCATTGCTCAGGAGGGACGGCGGCTACGAGGTCAAGTTGATCGACTCTTGGCTTCCCTCCGAGGCGGGAGAAGATCTTGTCGGAAAGGTGAAGGCCTGGTCCCCCGACGTTTCGATCCTCATGGCAAACCCCGTGGACAGCCAGGCGGCTTTTGAATTCGGCACAGAGATCAAGAAAGAGGACGGCTGCTTCCTCGTGGCCGTCGGCCAGGAGGTCGGATTGAATCTTGAGAGCTTCCTGTCCGCCACCTCCCCTTTCGATGTGGCCCTGCCCGGAGAATCCGAGGTCGAGGTGCTCTCCCTTGTAAACAGACTCAATTCACGGGGGCCGGAGAAGGTGAGGGCCCTCTATCGATCCTCTTCAAACGGTCTCAAGCCCTTCTCCGTGAACGATGCAGACGGCCTCCCCTTTCCCACTTACGATAGAAGCGAAATCGACAGCTACTGCTTCAGTTCGTATCCCCTGAGGATGAAGAAGAAGGCTCGGTGGGGGTTCGTTCTCAGCAGCCGGGGCTGTCCCTACGGCTGTTATTTCTGTTCGCCCATAATGAGGAAGACTTACGGGGCAAAGGTCAGAACCAGGAGTGCCGAGAACGTGGCCGACGAGATCGAGCATCTCATGAGCCTCGGCATCAATGTCATCTCCTTTGAAGACGACGACCTGACGGCAAGAAGAGAGCATGTCCTTTCCCTCTGCCGCGAGATAAGAAAGCGGAAGCTCAAGATAAACTGGATCAGCCATGCGAGGATCGACGAGCTCGATCCGCCCCTCATGAAGGAGATGAAAGAAGCGGGGTGCATACTTCTCAGGCTCGGTGTGGAGACGGGTTCCGAGCGGGTTCTCAAACTCTTTCGCAAGAACCCCCGGGGAAAGAACTGGGAGGAGACGTGCAAGGCGGTCTTTGCCGAGGCCAGACGGCTGGGGATCGCCACCAACGCTCTGGTCATCATCGGCAGCCCTGGGGAGACACGACAAGAGGTGGAGGCCACGATTCGCCTTACCCTGGCTCTCGACCCGGACCTGATCCAGGTCCACTTCTTCACCCTCTACCCGGGATCACCCGCCTACGACGAGTACAAGGACCGCCTCCCCCGGGACGAGATATCGAAGATGCATCACTACAACCTTCCCCTGGTCAACCTGAGCCGCCTGAGCCAAGAGGAGTTGTGGGAGTTGAGGAGCCTCTTTTACAAGAGGTTTTTTCTCAGACCCTCCTTCGTCCTCAAGCATATCTATCACTACGGGATCTTCTACATCCAGAATCCGAAGGTCTTCCGGCAGCTGTCCAAGGTGACCGGCATTCTCTAGGAGCTCGACCATGTGGAAAGCCTATCCAAGGCACAGCGTCAACCTCTCGTGGGGGTGCTACTGGGCCGTAGCCAAGGTACTCGCTCAGGCAAAAGTCCTGAGGGGTCCTCACGTGGAAAGATTCGAGCAGGACTTCGCGGATTTTATCGGCACCCGCCATGCCATCGGGTCCTCCTCGGGCAGGGCGGCCATCTACCTGGCCATCAGAGCCCTGGAGTTGCGTGAGGGGGATGAGGTCATCATGCCGGCTTACACCTTTCACATAGTCCCGCTGGTGATCAGGGCGTGCGGCCTCAAGCCGGTTTTCATCGACGTGTCCCCTGCCACATACAACCTGGATGTCTCCCTGATCGAGAAGAATATCGGCGAAAAGACAAGGGCCATTCTCGCCACCCACATGTACGGTCAGCCATGCGATCTCGACCCGATCCTGGATATAGCGGGCAGGAGGGGATTGAAAGTCATCGAGGACTGCGCCCATGCCTGTGGAGCCACTTACAAGGGCAAGAAGGTGGGCTCCTTCGGTGACCTGGGGGTCTTTACCTTCGCCATGGCGAAAAACATGCCGTGTTTTGGAGGGGGCATGATCACTACAAACGATCCCGCCCTTTACCGCCGCCTTGCCGAACTGGTCCGGCCTCCCGGCCGGAGCAGGCACAAGAGCCTCTGGAAGGAGGTCATGGTCACTTCCGTCAACTACTTCTGCACCCGCCCCAGGATATTCCCCCTCTTCATCTATCCGATCATGCGGATCCTGGACGCCGCAGGGCTGTCGGCCTTCGACAGGAAACCCGGGCAGGAGACCGTTTCTCCATCGGAGGTCCACGGGAAGTATCAGACGCGGCTGACCAACCTCCAGGGAGCCGTCGGTCTCCGGCAACTCAAACGAATCGAATCGATCAATTCGAAGCTCAACGAGAACGCCCGTCTCTACAACAGGGAGTTGAAGGGACGACCCAGGATCAAGATCCCCCGAATCCCCCGGGGCAGAACCCATACCTTTCTCTATTACAGGATCGAGGTCCCTGACAGGGAGTCGTTGCGCAGAAAGCTTCTCCGCAGAGGTGTGGACACGGCCCCTGATGATATGTCCGATTGCTCAAGCCTCCCGGCTTTCAGCCACTACCAGGTGGATCTTCCCGTGGCCCGGGCCTTACCGGAAAGAATCATGGAGATTCCCAACAACCCCGACCTGCGCGAGGAGGATATTCTTTATATGGCCAGATCGATAAAAGAGGCGAGTGGGTAGCCCGGCAAAACACATACCCACGGCTGGAGGTGGCAAGGCTTCCCGGAACGAAAGTCTGCCGAGCGGGACATGCTCTCTCTTTGCCGGGAGGTTTCGTGCCCCTCCTTCGGAGCAGCCACGATGAGAGACCGAGGATTCCTACCCTTCTCAAGACCTTCAATCGGCCCTGAAGAAATAGAAGAGGTGATCGATACCCTCAAATCGGGCTGGATCACGACCGGCCTCAAGGCCCGGAGATTCGAGGAGGCCTTCAGGGCCTATGTGGGCTGCAAACACGCCGTGGCCCTTGCCTCTGCAACAGGGGGGCTCCACATCGGTTTGATGGCCATGGGAATCGGTCCGGGGGATGAGGTGATCACCTCCCCCATGACATTCGCCGCTACTGTCAACCAGATAGTCCTTCTCGGAGCCCTCCCGGTTCTCGTCGATGTGGAACCCGAGACCCTCATGATGGACACCCGGAGGCTCGAGGAGCGGATCACCGACAGGACGGCCCTGATTCTCCCCGTCCATTTTGCCGGAGCCCCGGCCGATATGGATGCAGTCCTGGAAGTGGCGGAGAAACACAACGTCAAGGTCCTCGAGGACGCGGCCCACGGCCTTGGGACCCGTTACAAGGGCCGCCATATAGGTGCCATTGGAGACGGAGGGGTGTTCAGTTTCCACCCCATAAAGAACATCACCACAGCCGAAGGCGGGATGTTTGTCACAGACGACGACGACCTGGCCGAGAAGGTCCGCATCCTGAAGTTTCACGGTCTCGGCGGGGAGGCATGGCAACGGTATCGCCGCAGTGGTGTTTCTCACTACGACGTATTGATGCCGGGCTACAAGTACAACATGACCGATCTCCAGGCATCTCTGGGTATCCACCAGTTAGCCAAACTCGATACCTTCAACCAGCGGCGACGAGAGCTGGCAGCCCTCTATGATCGTCTGCTCGCCTCTGTAGAGGTGGTCGATCTGCCCGGAAGGCCCTCGTATGACCACCGGCACGGGTGGCACCTCTACGTGGTCAGGTTGAGGACCGAGAGGCTGACCATCGATCGAGACAGGTTCATGGAGGAACTGAAGGCAAGAAACATCGGCACCGGCTTCCATTTCAAGGCGGTCCACCTCCACGACTACTACAAGAGAACCCTCGGATACGGCCGGGGAAGCTTCCCGGTTGCCGAAGACGCCTCAGAGAGGATCATGTCCCTGCCCCTGTTCCCCGACATGACCGAGGAAGACGTGAGGGACGTGGTTTCCGCCATTCAGGATGTCGTCCGGACCTATGGACGGCGAGATCGACCCGGTGCTCCTGGAGGACCGTGAACAGCGGCACGCATAGGCAAAGGCCGCAAGCCGCGCTGCTGCCGGACGGAGGTTGAGGAAACAGGTTGGCCGGTAAAGTCCTTGACACGGAAGGAACCAGACCGAGGTCTTCTATGACAGCCGCACGGAAGAGGGCTCCGTATCTTTCGGTGGTCATCCCCGTCTTCAACGAGGAGGAGAACATCGAGAATCTCGTGGATCGGCTCTCAACGGTTCTGAGGGGGTTGGGCAAACCCTTTGAGATCATCTTCGTGGATGACGGGAGCAGTGACGCTTCTCTCGAACTCCTGAAAAAGGCCCGGGAGAAGATGAGGGAGATCACGGTCATCGCCTTTAACCGAAACTACGGGCAGCACGCCGCCGTGTTCGCGGGTTTCGAGCACTCCTCCGGAAAGATCGTCATCACCCTCGATGCCGACCTCCAGAATCCCCCGGAGGAGATCCCAAAACTGGTCTCCAAGATGGAAGAGGGTTACGACGCGGTGGCCACGGTCCGGGAGAACCGCCAGGACTCCCTCTTCAGAAGGGTTGTCTCCCGTCTGATCAACCGGATCACCGCTCGGATAACAGGGGTCGATCTGAAGGACTATGGATGCATGCTACGGGCATACAGCCGCAGCGTGGTGGAGAGTATGTGTGCTTCCAGGGAGCTCTCGACCTTCATACCGGCACTGGCTACAACCTATGCGGCTAGGACCGCGGAGATAGAAGTGAGGCATGAGTCGAGACATGGCGGGACGTCAAAGTACAGCCTCACCCGCCTGATCGCTCTGGAGTTCGACCTCCTCACCAGTTTCTCTCTCTGGCCCTTGAGGATGCTCATGGTCCTCGGAACAGGGATCTGCGCCGCCGGTATGGGCTTCGGCCTTTTCCTGCTGATTATGAGGCTCATCAAAGGGAGCGAATGGGCTGTAGGGGGGACGTTCACCCTCTTTGCTATTCTCTTTTTCTTTGTGGGGGCCCAGTTTCTCGCCTTCGGCCTCCTGGGCGAGTATGTCGGGCGTATCTATGGAGAGGTGAGACACCGGCCGAGATTCGTCATCAAGGAGGTCTATGGCCACAGGGGAAGAGCCCAGTGAAAATCGCGGTTCTGGCTTACCACAACATCGGATGCCGGTGCCTGGAAGTCTTGATCCGAAAGAAGCAGGACGTGGTAGGGGTCTTCACCCACAGGGACGATCCGGGAGAGAACATCTGGTTCGATTCGGTGGCAGATCTTGCACGGGCCCACGGACTCTCCTGTCACTTTCCCGGCAACATCAACGACCCTCACTGGGTCGATCTGCTGAAGAGCCTCCGGCCGGATCTGATTTTCTCCTTCTATTTCCGCCAGATGCTCTCAAGACAGATCCTGGAGATCCCTGCCAAGGGGGCGATCAATCTCCATGGTTCATACCTGCCCCGGTATCGTGGAAGGTGCCCGGTCAACTGGGTTCTTGTGAAAGGGGAAAAGGAGACAGGTGTCACCCTCCACTACATGGTGGAGCGCCCGGATGCGGGAGACATAATCGCCCAAGCACGGGTCGGTATCGACTTCGAGGATACCGCCCTCACCCTCCATCACAAGATGGAGAGAGCCGCTGCCCGCCTGTTGGAAGACGCACTTCCCCGGATCCTGGCCGGAACCAATCCGAGGATCCCCCAGAACCCCTCTGAAGGATCGTATTTCGGGGGAAGGCGCCCCGAGGACGGGCTGATCGACTGGACCAGAACCAGCATGGAGATTCACAACCTCGTCAGGGCCGTGACTCGCCCTTACCCGGGAGCCTTCACCTTTCTTGGAGGAAGGAAGGTCTTCATCTGGAAAGCCAGGCCTGTCGATGTGAGGGAAGCGGCACCTCCGGGCAGTATCCTGGCTACCGAGGAGGGCCTTCTGGTTGCAACCGGCGACGGAGCGATAAGAGTCATTGAATGCCAGCTCGAAGGTGGCCCTGAACTCGGCGGCTTTGATGATCTGAGGGAGGCCTTCGGCGGGGCGGACCGATTCGACCTTGAGGAGACAGTCTCATGAAAATACTGATTCTCGGTGTGAATGGCTTCATAGGCAACAGCCTGGTGAGGAGAATCCTGGCGGAGACCGACTGGGAGATCTACGGGATGGATCTCTCCGACTCGAAGCTGGCCCACTCCATGGGCCATTCGAGGTTCCACTTCATAGAGGGGGATATCTCGATCCACAAGGAATGGGTCGAGTATCACGTCAAGAAGTGCGACATCGTTCTTCCCCTGGTGGCGATCGCCACGCCCATGTCCTATGTGAGGCGTCCCCTCGAGGTCTTTGAACTCGATTTCGAGGAGAATCTGAGGATCGTCAGGCTCTGTGTCAAATACCGAAAGCGCATCGTCTTTCCCTCCACCTCGGAGGTCTACGGCATGAGCCGGGATTCCGATTTCTCAGAGGACACGACCCATCTGGTCATGGGACCCATCTGCAAGCAGCGCTGGATCTACGCCTGTTCGAAGCAACTCCTCGACCGTGTGATATGGGCTTACGGGGCTGCAGGGCAGCTCGATTTCACGTTGATCCGCCCTTTCAACTGGATCGGCCCCCGCCTTGATGACATCTATGCAGCCAAGGAGGGCAGCTCCCGTGTGGTGACCCAGTTCATCATCGACCTCGTCCAGGGCCAGCCGATCAGGCTGGTCGACGGGGGGGAACAGCGGCGCTGTTTCACCTACGTAGAGGACGGGATCGACTGTCTGATGAAAATCATAGAGAACCGTCAAGGCATATGCCGGGGCGAGATATTCAACATCGGCAATCCGGACAACGAATGCAGCATCAAGGAACTCGCCCTAAAATTGAGGAAGCTCTTCGTGGAGCACCCGGAGGGGGCCGGGCGGTCCGGTGTATCGGAGATCATAGAGGTCCCCTCATCCGAATACTACGGCAAGGGGTACCAGGACATTCTTCTGCGGAAACCCAACATCGATAAGGCACGCAAGCTCCTTGGCTGGGAACCCAAGACCGGTCTGGACGATGCCCTGAAGAAGACCCTGGAATTCTTCATCCAGGAGAGCAAGGCCAACGGTCTGGAACTACCCGCTCAGGAACCGGGGAAGTCACCCGAGAGTGTAAGCCCATGGAAGAGCGTGTCATCGCCCTCAAAATAGACGTGGACACCCATCAGGGCATGAAGCTCGGAGTGCCCACCCTGTTGGCCATTCTGAGGGATTTCGGAATTCAGGCCACTTTCTTCCTCTCCTTTGGTCCTGACAACTCGGGAAAGGCGGTTTGGAATCTCCTGCGAAGACGGGGTTTCCTCTCAAAGATGATCCGCACGAGGGCTCCCCGTCTTTACGGGCTGAGGACCCTTTTCTATGGGACCCTCCTGCCGGCTCCCCATATCGCCCTTGCCTTCCCCGAGACGGTAAGGCAGATCGACCGGGAAGGACACGAGATAGGGGTCCATGCCTGGGATCACCGGAGATGGCAGGACCACCTCGACCAGCTCTCGAGACAGGAGATTGGACAGGAGTTCGACAAATCCTTCCGTGCATACAGGGAAATCCTGGGGCGGGATCCAAAGGCCACCGCCGCTCCGGCATGGTATTGCACCCGGGACAGCCTCGAAGTCCAGGAGAGCCTCGGCCTGGACTACTCGAGCGACACCCGTGGAGAAGGCCCCTTCTATCCCCGTATAGGGAAGAGGGTCTTCAAGACTCTCCAGATCCCCTCAAACCAACCGTGCATAGAAGAAATCATCGGCCTCAACGGCATGAGCCGGGCCGGCCTTGTAGCCTACCAAATCGCCAGGTTGAAAGAGAGAGAGCCAAACGTGTTGGCCATTCATGCCGAAGTGGAAGGAAGACTCTACACCGACGCCTTTTCCCGATTGTTGGAGGTGGCCCTGGGCCGGGGCTTCAGCTTCCTGCCTCTTGACCGGGTCTGCAGCCTTGCAAAGAAAAAGGATCTGCCGGTCAGGGAGATCGCCTACCGTCAACTTCCGGGACGGAGCGGACGCGTTGCGGTTCCTGTGGGTGATTCCGGCTGAACCAGGCAAACAGGACCGTCCCCGCAAATGTCAGGATGGTGGCAAGGTAGAAGGCCCATTCGACCCCAGACAAATCAACGATCAGGCCCGAAAGAATCGGCCCGATGGCCATGCCGATGCTCATGGCCACCGTGAACATGGCCGCAGCCGAACCCATACCGAATCTCCTGCCCTCCTCAACCATCAGGGCCGAGGCAGCCGACAGGGAAACGGCACCCCCGAGCCCCCCCAGGGCACAGAGCCCCAGCAGCTGCCAGAAACTCCGAGTCGAGGGGATAAACGCCAGGAAGGGAACCAGGATAAGGCCTCCGATAACGACGAGGAGTCTCCTGCTCAACCTGTCGGCGATCCTGCCTGCACAGACCTGGAACAGAGACATGAGCAGAATGTTGACCCCCAGGACCGTTCCGATGAGACCCGGGCTCAAACCCACGGAGAGGCCCGCAAAGATCGGCAGGAAGGCGGTGAAGGTTCCTCTTCCCAGGGCAAAGGCCAACCGGTAACAGAACAGCCCCCTACTCGTGCCGCTGGTGCTCATCTGCCTGAAAGAGGAAACATGACCTGCCCTCATTTTTCCTCTCTTGCTGTCTGGGAGAAACAAGGCGGCTATCAGAAAGGCGAGCAGGTTAAGCCCTCCCATGGCGGAGAAGGCGACATTCATGCCGAAGTGCTCCGTCACGGCCCCTCCCATAAGAGGGCCGAACCCGAATCCCAGCAGGAAGGCGGCGTTGAAATAGCCCATCCACCTCCCCTCTTCATCCACGGGGGAGATGTCTCCCACATAGGCCTGGGCTATGGGGAATATCATGCCGCCCGCGGTCCCATGGAGGAGGCGGACCAGGGTCAGCCGCACAACACCGTCGGCCCATATGTATCCGAGGGAGACGACCGAATACGAGAGAAGGCCCATACAGATGAAGAACTTCCGGCCGTTGCGATCGGAAAGCCAGCCGAAAAGGGGCATGAATATCGCGCGGGTGATGGAGAAGCTCGAAAAGATTATCCCTATCCAGATGCCGGATGCTCCCAGGTTCTCGGCGTAAAGGGGCAGCAGAGGAGCGATGATCCCCGCTCCCAGCATGGAGGAGAAGACGGAAAGAGCCAGAACGGGAAAGGCCTTCTTTATCATGGGAGTGTCTCGAGCGCCACGGGGCTTTGCCCGGCTCCATACCGCCTGCCGGCATCCTTGAAGGGTCGAAGAAACATTCCCAGAACCAGGGAACTCCCCCGAGCCCATACCGGAACCGGTCGGCTCTCTGTCTCCGGGCGATCATCACGGTTCAGCCCCTCCGACGCTCGCCTTGAATGGTGAGAGCCCCGCCGGGCAAGAGACCCCGTTCCTCCCACGGTCCCCCGCACCACTGCAGCGGGCTTTGCCTCCCAGCAGGGGCTCTCCCGGCGAAGACCACCGGATTCCCCAATCCAGGCGATCTTCACGGGGACGCTTCTCGGTGACGACTAGCTAGGCTACCAGGAACCACCGGCCCGGTCAAGACAAGGGCCTTGTGGTGATGTCATCGATGGCCCTTGGCAGTGTCGAGATCGGCCGGTCCGACCGGATGCGGCCGTTGGTCTGGAGCACGAGGTTACGCCGGAAGGCTACAGCGCAAATAGCTCGGCCCGCACGGCCCTTGAAAAGGAAGCCTCTTTCCTTTAGAATCCGATCCGGCTGATCCTGCCGGTCAAGCCGCCTTTGTGGCAGGAGAGGGGGAGAAGAATATGGGAGTTCTTCTCCGGTTCTCACGAACGGCCTGCTCAATCAACCAGTGAAGAGGGGGAGAAAAATGGGGAAGCCAGTGCTCACCGGAGAGACTGAGATAGAGAGGGAGTATCTTTCTCGAACAGAGAAATCGCGAATACTCGACGAGACAGCCTGTCTGTACCTGCCCGGGGGAAGCACTCGGTCTACCACAGACACCCGGCCCTACCCTATCTATATGGAGATGGGCAGGGGGTGCTTCCTCGCCGATGTGGACGGGAACGAATACATCGATTTCATGAACAACTTCACGGTACTCATCCTAGGGCATGCCCACCCTCGGGTGAATAATGCCATTTCGAAACAGATGGAGAAAGGCGTAATCCTCGGGGCTCCTTCGCAGAGCCAATATGAATTGGCCCAGTGCCTGTGTGAGCGTGTCGACTCCGTGGATAGAATAAGATTCTGCAATACGGGGACCGAGGCGGTCATGTTCGCCCTTCGGGCAGCCCGGTCCATTACCGGGAGAAACAAGGTGGTCAAAATGGAAGGGGGCTTCCATGGTACCACCGAACAGATGGAGATCAGTGTCTCCCCGGATCTCTCCCAGGCCGGTCCCGCAGACGCTCCCGTCCCCCTCCCCGACACGGGAGGTATCTCCCCCGGGGTTTTGCAAGATGTACTGATCGCACCTTTCAACAACATCGAAGCCACGGAGAGAATTATCCGGGGAAACAGGGAAGAGATCGCAGCGGTCATCATAGAACCGGTAATGGGGGCAGCAGGGATGATACCCGCCCAAAGGTCTTTTCTCGAGTTTCTTAGAGAGATCACCGACCAGTATGAAATCATCTTGATCTTCGACGAGATCATCTCCTTCCGGCTCGCCACCGGGGGTGCACAGCAACTCTATGGAGTCCGGCCGGACCTCACGACCTTCGGAAAGATCATCGGCGGAGGCCTGCCCATCGGGGCTTTCGGCGGTAGGGAGGATATCATGGATATCTTCTCTCCAAAGAGGGAAAACCCCCTCCACCACTCAGGAACATTCAATGGGAACGCCCTCACCATGGCAGCGGGACTCGCCGCCATGGAGGAAGTGCAGGAGTCCCTGATCTCCGGGATCAATCAGACCGGAGACCGCCTGAGAACGGGCATCGAGGAGATCATGCACAGAAAGGGGATCAAGGGGCAACTCACGGGTGTGGGTTCTCTCATGAACCTCCATCTTTCGACCAGGCCCGTGACGGACGTGAGAACAGCCCGGGCAGACCGGGACTCGACTCTTCCCATAAACGATCTCCTCTGCCTTGCTCTGAGGAACAGGGGCATCTACACTCCAGCAAGGATCATGCTCTGTATCTCGTCTCCCATGACAGGGAAAGAGATTCACCGTGCTCTGGAGGCTTTCGATGACTCCCTGGATCAGTTGAGGCCCCTGATCGAGAAGAGTTGCCCGGAACTGCTCTATTAGCCTGCTGGTCCCTGCCTCGAATTCACATCCTCCTGACGGCCCCCGACCCTGATGAGGACTGCGAGCTCGATCCCTCCCCCTTCTGGGAAATCGATACGAACCTTTGCCCGAGAGCGATCACGGACTCGCGGGGGGATCCTGAGCCGGGTTTTCCGGATCGACTCCTCTATACCCCGCCCCCGGCATCGCCCGCAGATCAACCTTCCCACTCTTCCACTCCCATGGCACCGCACACACGGCCCTTGCCACGGGATATCCAGCCCCATCTCTCCTCCTCTTCTCGCCTCCTCAGGGGTAAGGACTATCTCCAGGGTCGGGCCCTCCCGTTCTTTTGGCCCTGAATCCGCCCACCAGCGGCCAAGGAGCGGATTCAAACCCGAAAAGAGATGCTCTACATAATCGAATATGCTCGGCGCCCAACCCGCGAAGGGAACGTCATGCCAATGCCCGACAGGCGAGGAACCCTGACGGCTCAGCTGCTGATTGTAGTCTTTCCTTTTTGCAGGGTCGGAAAGGGTTTCGTAGGCCTGTTGAATCTCCTTGAACTTCTCCTCATTTTCGTGTGAGACATCCGGATGAGACCGCTTTGCAGCAGCTCTGTATGCTTTCTTGATCTCCCCCAAATCCGCTTCCCGACTTACACCGAGGATCTCATAGTAGTCCTTCTTCATCTCGACCCTTCCAGGGGAAACCGGATCTGTCCCAGGCACCAGGGCATTGGGAAAGGGGGCTCATGTTCCGGAGCCCCCTGATCCCTCTCAACTGGTCGTCACCTGTATCTTTTGAGGTTTCGCCTTCTCAGCCTTTGGCAGGATCAGCCTGAGAACCCCCTGCTCCATCTTGGCCGTGATCTTCTCCTGATCGATCACGTCGGAGATGGTGAACTGTCTGAGATAGTCCCCCCACTGGAATTCTCTATGTACGGAAACCTCCTTTTCTCCTTCCACACGATCGATCCTGCCATAGATCGTGAGGGTACTGTCCCTCAAGTCGATATCCACCTTCTTGCCGTCAACACCGGGCATATCGGCAAGGATGGTGATTTCGTTCTCATTCTCTAGAATATCAACGGCCGGTATGAAGACCGGACCGGGCCGGGTGGTCTCTCCTCCTTTCCTGTCCAACTCTTTCTTCTGCTTCACTGCCATCTCCTTTTTTGTCGTCATGGCAACATCCTCCTTGGGGTAATCGATCACGACGCGCTGACGGTTATCCTCCGGGGTTTGGCCTCCTGGCTCTTGGGAAGGGTGACGGTCAACACACCGTTTCTCAGCCCCGCCGAGACCCTGCCGGGATCCACCTTCTCAGGGAGAGCCATGACACGCCTGAAGATTCCGCCTTCTCTCTCCTGCCGGTGGTAACTCGTACCCTCCTCTTCGGTGGTGACTTTCCGCTCACCCCGGATCATGAGGCGACCTTCCACAACGGTCACGTCAAGATTCTCCGGCTTGACACCGGGAAGTTCCGCTCTCACGTAGAAATTCTCCTCGTCCTCGCTGAGGTTTACCGCCGGATATGCCCGGCTCAGAAAAGGCGCGCTTTCGCTTCCAAAATCGTCGAACAGCCGCTCAACTTCCGCTCGAAGCCGTTCGAGTTCACTGAAGGGACTGGATTCGGTCTGCCACCGAACAATCGCCATCTCCATCTCCTCCTTTCCGGTTTGATCTGCCTATTCTTCTAGTAAACACCTTTCCCCGGATTTCAAGGCCCTGAGGCAGAGGCCTCGGCCTCCAATCGATGCCCTGCCTCGTCCTTCCTTCTCCCATTTCGCCCCGGGCGGGCACGGCCGGTCTCAATCGGAAACCGTCAATTGCCCGGGGGTGTTGCCTCCCCTTCTCAAAAGCAGGTATATATCTAGTCGGCACCGAAGAACGGCCGGGGAAAGGAAATTACAGGGTTTCCGTGGTGACTCCCTTTGGCGTGTGGAGTGGCTCCGATGGGTGAGCTCCTTTTTTCAGGGGGCTGGACCCGGTTCGAGGTTGAGACCTATCCATGGTGGAACGAAGGTGGCGACCTACCTCTGGATATGCTGCATTGTTTTCTTTGCCGGGTTTACACAGGGAGTTTCCGGTTTCGGTTCCGTTCTGGTCGCCCTTCCCTTGCTTGCACTCTTCCTCGATGTGAAGACGGTGATTCCCCTTGTGGCTCTGTGCGGTCTGTCCATCACGGTTGTTCTGCTCATCGGGCTTCGGAGGTTTCTCGACTGGAGAAAGATCTATCCCCTGGTTGCAGGGGCTACCCTCGGTATCCCTGTCGGCGTCTTCTTTCTGAAACAGGTCGACAGCGCGGTGATCCAAAGTGTCGTGGGATTTTTCTTGATCTCCTATTCAGCTTACGCCCTCCTGCGACCTTCAACTCTACCCGGATTGAGAGGGCCGTGGTCCTATGTGTTCGGCTTCCTGGGAGGCTGTTGCGGAGGGGCCATCGGGGCCGCCGGTCCTCCGGTAATCGTCTATACCTCCGCACAGCCGTGGAGCAAAGATCAGATAAAGGTGACCCTGCAGGGTTTCTTTGTCACCTCGGACCTGATGGTCGTGGCAGCCCAGGCTGCCGCAGGCGTGACCACCCTTTCTGTCGTAGGATTCTTCCTGATCTCCTTGCCAGCCCTGACTCTCGGTACTTACCTCGGCTCCCATGTCTACGGAATAATAAAAGAGGTTTGGTACCGAAAGATCATCCTGATTCTGCTCGCCTTCTTGGGGAGCCTCATGATCTACAAGACCCTATGAGCCTTCCCTGACTCTCGGTCCCCGGAGGAATCCACCTCGGCCGATGGAAGGGACATCCCTTCCACACACGGGACGAGGTCTCTTGCACCTGCACCGTGGCCTGATGAAGCCCCACCCAAATGATCAGGGGCTCCATGCAAACCCGGAATAGGGCATCCGTGGCCGGGGAGGCATAAGGACCTGCTCACGCCAAGGAGGCAAACGATCTAAGAGTCGAAAACTCGCGGGAATCCTCGATCGAAAATTCAGTAAACTCCGGAAGGCACTACCTTGACTTTGCCGCTGGATCTGATTTAATGGCGGTAACAATCAGGCCACACCAGCAGCTTTCCCTCAGGGGAGAGGAGGGAAACAAGGGCCGTGGAGGCGTCTGCCTGTGGAAGAGGAGAGAAGGAGTTCACAAAGGGCAAGGGTCGAGATTCCCGTTACCTTTGAACTGGGAAGAAAGACCTTCTTCGGAACCACGGCCAACCTTTCAGATGATGGAATGTTGGTCGAGTCATCCTTTGCCCGTGACAACATGAAAAAGGTCCTCAGAAGACTCCTCAAGAACCAGGACTGCCAGGTACGGGTCAACTACCTTGCCGAGGGGAAATCGTACAGCCGAAGGGG
This sequence comes from Deltaproteobacteria bacterium, assembly GCA_019308905.1. NCBI lineage: Bacteria > Pseudomonadati > Myxococcota > Myxococcia > Deltaproteobacteria bacterium. Next base: position 68,676 of record JAFDHF010000005.1, on the reverse strand, counting down.
GATCATAAAGCATTACCACATAGATTTCTCTGGAGGCCGATCCGTTCACCGTTTGGCCTTTGGCGTGTGGATTCCCAAGCTTAGAATAAGACAGGAGAAAGGCCTCTGACCGGGCATCCGGTTCGCCCTAAATGTGTATGTTCTCTTCCAGGACCTTGATCTCCGACTTCTTTCTCAGATCTTCAAGCCACTGTTGGAGGAGGTAGCCTCTCTTTTCGGCATAGAGCCTCTTTCTGTACCGTTCCTTGTCGGTTTGAAATCTCTTCATGTCCACCGTCTGTTCCTCTTTCAACTCCACGACAAAGAACGCCTGACCATAGGCGACCACTCTGTCGAGCAGCCTCCTTTCAGGTGACATCGAGAATACCCCGTCCCCAAGAGCCTGGGCGGGACCCACCTTCGGAATGAAGCCGCTGCCCCTTTCAAAGAGGCCCGTCTCGTCAACCTTCAATCCCCGAGAGGCGGCAGCTTTAGCCAGAGACCCGCTCTTCTTCGCCTCCTCCAAGAGCGCCTGAGCCTCGGCCTCGGCCTTCTTTACGGCCTTATCCCGAACAAGCTCCTCTCTGACCTTTTCCTTCACCTCTTCGAAGGCCGGTATCCGAGCATCCTCCCTCTTGACCACCTTGATCAGGTAGATCTTGCCCCCGATCTCCAGAGGTGAGGATACCTCACCCTCTTGGAGAGAAAAGGCCTGATCATTGAACTCGAGATTCCCCCCCACCTCCTTGAGCCGTTCCCTCCTCGAGAAAAGCCCTGTTTTCATGAGGGTCTTGTCCCTTTGGGCCGCGTAGCCCTCCAGGTCCTTTGTATCATAGACGGAGAAGAAGGCCTCCTGGGCTTCCTCTCCGGCCAATTTCTCGCTCTTGGTACGCGCTATCTCGGCCCTTATCTTCTCCTCTACCTGCTTCAGGCTCTTTACTCCCTCCTCCTGTACGTCCTCCACCTTCACGATGTGGAAACCGTCCTTGCCCTCAAACAGGGGAGCAACCTCGCCCTTGTTCAGAGAGAGGGCCGCCTCGGCAAAGTCTGGAAGACTTCCGCCCTCTGTAACCCAACCGATGGAGCCTCCCTTCCCGGCCGAGTCTTTGTCCTCCGAATACTTCCTTGCAAGTGCCGCAAAGTCGCCGCCTTTTCTCGCCTCCTCAAGAATCCGCTCGGCCTTCTTCCTCGCCTCCTCGACCGACTTCTCCCCTTTGGCCTTTATGAAGATATGGCTGACTTTTACCCTTCTCGGAACCCGGTACCGGTCCAGATTGTACTCGTATTCCTCCCGGATTTCTTCCGCACCCACGCTGACAGACTCCAGGTAATCATCCGGGGAAAAGACCAGATATTCCACCTCCACCTTGGGCGGCACCTCGAAAAGGGAGGCGTTCTTAGAGTAATAAGCCTCGACCTCACTCTCCTCCGTAGAAACGGATTTCTCAAAGGAAGCAGCATTGAACCTGACAAACCGGAGGTTGATCTTCTCGTTCGCCAGGGCATAGGCATCAAAAACCTCTTGGTCCGATACCTCAACCCCCCCCACTCCTATCAGATCTGCGACCTTCCTGATGAGACGATTCCGCTCCTCTCTCTTTTCGAATTCATCCTCCCCCATCCCGTTCATTTGGAGCACGGCCATGAACTTGCCCTCATTGAACTTACCGTTCACCTGGAAGGCGGGATTTGAGCGAATCGCGGCCCGAATCTCCTCAGGGGTCACACGGAGACCGAGTCTCCCGGCCTCCTGGACCAGCAGAGTCTCGTCGATAATGTCCTTCAAGACCCTCTCCCTCAGGCCGAGGCGGTCGATCATGCCCTCGTCGAATTGGTCTCCATACATGCTTTGGTACAATCTGACCAGATTCTGGTATGCTTTCTGGTACTTGGTCCTGAACTGGGTATCTGTAACCTCTGTTCCATTGATTTCTGCTATGACCCTTTTCCTGCCCATTCTTCGGCCGTAACCGTAGAAAAAAACAAAGACGATGATGATAACCCCGAAAAGCACCTTAATCATCCAGGATTGCGCCTTTTTTCTCATCAGCCCCAGCATTTACTACTCTCCTTGGTCCAAAATTTGCAGATAGAAATTGTCCGCCCCCCGTTGCACGGGCCCTTGGTTTTGAAAAAGGAATCTCCCCGCGGCATAATAGACAGGTACCGACTTGGAGGAGCAAGACGGGCTCCCTCGGGCATCCCGAACGCGGAAACTCCCCTCAGGTAGGTCCGGGAACCCCGCGGCAACAGTCTTGATCTCTTCCGGTGCCTCTGATAGTATAGCACATCCGGACCACACTGGCTAAGTGTTTGACGAGTCCACTGAAAGAACGCTTATACGAGACGCGCGGGGATCTTGGATCACCAGCCGGGACAACGGGAGCCACCCGAGAGGAAGCCGAATCCCCCGGCGATGGCCCGGCGCGCCGGGAAAGAGCACCAAGCCAAGCCCATCGCTGGGCTTTAGCATGAGGAGAATCCAATGGTCTTCAACCAACTGCTCGGGGTTTTCTCCAACGATCTGGCCATAGACCTCGGTACCGCCAACACTCTCGTCTATCTGAAGGGGAAAGGCATTGTCTTCCGGGAACCTTCCGTGGTGGCCGTCCAGAAGAACTCCAGAGGAGAACAGAACGTTGTCGCCGTCGGAAAGGCGGCCAAGGACATGCTGGGGAAAACTCCGGGATCCATAATTGCCATTCGACCCATGAAGGATGGCGTGATCGCCGATTTTGAAATCACCGAGGAGATGCTTCGCTATTTTATCCTCCGGGCTCATAATCGAAAGACCTTCGTTCGCCCCCGTGTGGTCATAGGTGTTCCTTCAGGTATAACCCCGGTGGAAAAGCGAGCCGTTCGAGAATCGGCCGAGTCCGCCGGTGCCAGGGAGATATACCTCATCGAAGAGCCCATGGCCGCAGCCATCGGGGCAGATCTCCCCATTAAGGACGCTACGGGAAACATGATCATCGATATCGGCGGCGGAACCACAGAGGTGGCGGTCATCTCCCTGTCAGGGACGGTCACGAGTCAATCCATTCGGGTGGCAGGGGACAAGATGGACGAGGCTCTCGTCCAGTATGTGAAGAGGAAGTACAGTCTTCTTATCGGCGACCGAACCGCCGAGGTCATCAAGATGACAATCGGAACGGCCTACCCGGACGACGAACCCCAATCCATGGAGGTCAAGGGAAGGGACCTTGTGACAGGGATCCCCAAAACCCTGGAAATCAGTGCTGAAGAGGTGAGAGAAGCTCTGGTGGAGCCGATCAACACAATCGTCGAGACGGTCCGCATCACCTTGGAAAAGACACCTCCCGAATTGGCGGCTGACATTGTAGACAAGGGAATCGTCCTGGTGGGTGGAGGAGCCCTTTTGAAGAACCTCGACGTCCTTCTGAGGGAGGTGACCAGTGTCCCCATAACGATCGCAGACGATCCCCTCTCCGCCGTGGTCATGGGTGCGGGCAGGGTCCTTGACGACATCGAGCTGCTCAAGAATGCAACCATCGCGTTTTAGGCCATGAGGTCGAGAAACGGCACCTTCGCAAGAAAATATCGACTGTTCCTCCTGGCCTTGGTACTCCTTTTTCTCTCTTTCCTAATGATATCATCGAGCCCGGGTCAGACGTTCAGTATTTCGCTGTTTCCGAGTCTTGTCATGGAGATCCTCTTCCCATTCCAACAGGCCTACTACGGTGGAGTGAGGGCGATCAGAGACGTCATCAAGAACTACGTTTTTCTCGTCAATCTCAGGGAAGAGAACGAAACGTTGAAAAGGATGGTGGCCGAACTGCGAAGGAAGAATGCCGAACTGGCCGAAATGGCTATCGCCAACCAACGACTCAGGCGATTCCTGAACTTCAAGAAGGAGATCCCGAAACCTACCCTGCCGGCGGAACTCATTGGAGAGGATGCGTCAAACTGGTTCCGCACGATTCTTATAGATAAGGGTAAAGTTGACGGTGTCCAGAGGGGAATGGTGGTTGTCGCTGCGGCGGGACTCGTGGGTCATGTAGTCCATACCTCCCGTGACGTGTCGAAAGTCCTCCTCATCACCGACTATAACTCCTCTGTCGACGCGATTTGTCAAGACAGCCGGGCCAGGGGCATCGTCCAGGGAAAAGGTGGGGATCTCTGTGATCTCAACTACGTCTCACGGCGCGAAGACGTATCGGTGGGAAACCTGATAATCACGTCAGGTCTGGGGGGGCGCTTCCCGAAGGGATTGGTCATCGGGACCGTGACAGCCGTCGAAAAGAAGCCATACGGCGTCTTCCAGAAGGTCGAGGTTACACCGGCTGTGGATTTCAGAAAGTTGGAAGAGGTTTTCGTCATCCTCGATAAGGACTGATCGTCCGGCGGAAAGCCGCACCAGAGAAATTGGATCATGAAAATCTGGCTAACCTGTCTGGCAGCGGGGGGTGGGGCTCTTCTGCTCCAGACGACCATCCTTTCTTCCCTGCCTTCCAAACCGGACCTCGTCCTCGTCCTGGTGGTCTATCTGGCTCTCTCCCCTGTCACGTTTGCCGGCGCTATCATCGCATTCCTGATGGGATGTCTCATGGACGTGTTTGCCGGAAGTACCCCCGGCTTTTTCGCCCTGACCAAGACGGCCGTCTTCTTCGTCGTCTATACCACAAGGGGCCGCCTCAACTTCGAATCGCTTCCGGCGAGGACAGGCCTCGTCTTCATGGCCGCACTCATGGAGTCGGCCATGACACTCGCCTTGGTCCGATTCACCTCGGGACAGCCGGTCTTCATTTCTTCTCTCGGTTGGATGATTATCGGGTCTGTTCTTTCCACAACACTGGCCGCGCCCTTGTGTTTTACGGCACTCACACGGATCGGACTCGCACTCTCGTAGATGAGGAGCACGGATGAAGCTCTCCTCCAGCCACAGCGATGATCTCAAGGTGAGATACCGGTATTTCGTCATCGCGATTTCTGTTTTCTTCATCTTTATCCTGTCCCGCATATGGTATCTCCAGATCGTGAGAGGGGACGAATTCCTGCAACTGGCAAAAAACAACCGCATCCGAATCCGCAGGGTACCCGCTTCAAGGGGGATGATTCTCGACCGCAACGGAAACATCCTTGTGGACAACCGCCCCTCTTTCCAGGTCTCCCTCGTCCCCGAGGATATCGACGATTTGAATCAGGTACTGCCGGAGATGAGCCGAATCCTTCACATGGACCAGAAAGAGCTGAGGCTGCGCATAACCCGTCACAACGGCCGGCAGCCCTTCTATCCCGTCTTGATCAAGTCCGACATCTCGAGAGAGCAGCTCGCTTTTCTCGAAACCCATAAGATGGACCTTCCAGGGATGGTCGTCGACGTGATCCCTCGAAGGTCATACAGCTACAATTCCCTGGCCTCTCACTTGGTGGGCTACCTGGGGGAAATCGATCAGACCGAGTTGAACGAGATGAAATCCAGCGGATACCGCCAGGGTGACTTCATCGGCAAGACCGGCGTCGAGAAGCAGTGGGAATCCAGCCTCAGAGGGGTCGATGGAGGACGCCAGATCGAGGTCGATTCCGTCGGTCGAGAAGTCAGAATCCTCAGCAGCGTGCCCCCCAGACCGGGAAACAACGTGGTCCTCACCATCGATCTCGAAGTTCAGAAAGCCGTGGAGGATCTCCTGGTGGGTAAGATCGGGGCGGCTGTTGCCATCGACCCGATGTCGGGAAGGATTCTCGCCATGGCGAGTTCCCCTTCTTTCAATCCCGACCTGTTCGCCTCGGGTATTTGCAGGGAAGACTGGATCACCCTCTTGAACACACCCTTTCATCCTCTCCAAAACAAGGCAATTCAGGGACAGTATCCCCCAGGCTCTGTCTTCAAGATCATCACCGCTGCCGCAGCGCTCGAAGAAGGACTCCTCACGCCCGATGAGACTCTGGAGTGCCCCGGTTTCTTTACCCTTGGCAGGAAAACTTACCGGTGCTGGAAAAAGGGCGGCCATGGAACCGTAAACCTCCGGAGGGCTCTGGTCGAATCCTGTGACGTCTTCTTCTACCAGGTTGCTCTCCGATTGGGAATCGACACCATCGCCAAGTATGCCAGGCAGTTCGGGTTCGGCAAGCCCACAGGGATCAGGCTGGGTGGCGAAAAACCCGGCCTGATGCCGACCACCGTGTGGAAACAGAGAAAATACCACGAAGCATGGTATGACGGAGAGACCCTTGTCTCGGGTATAGGGCAGGGGGCGATTCTGGTCACACCCATCCAGATGGCCAACATGATCTCGGCCATTGCCAATGGTGGAATACTCTACCGCCCTCAGCTGGTGCAGCGTGTGGAGGACGTGAACGGAAACGTCATTGAGCAGTACCCGAGCACGGTGATGAGCCGGGTCTCGGTGTCGAAAAAGACACTTCAAATCATCCGGCAGGCCTTGAGAGGAGTGGTCGAAGATCCCAGAGGTACGGGAAAGGCCGCGAGAATAGAGGGTGTTCCGGTGTTCGGAAAAACAGGAACCGCCCAGGTCGTGAAGCTCGAGACTTTTGAAGAAATGGAAAACGAGCAGGATCTTCCGATCCGGTACCGGGATCATGCCTGGTTCGTGGCCTACGCCTGCCGGCAGAACCCATCCATAGCCGTGGCGGTCCTGATCCAGCACGGAGGACACGGGGCCTCCGCCGCAGCCCCTGTAGCACGGAGAATCATCGAGGCGGTCCTTCATCAAGACCATCCCCTCCACAAAAGGATCGCCTTGGGGGAGAGAAGCAGTGCTGAATCTAATTGACCGAAGACTCATAGACCATCTCGACTGGTCCCTCATTCTTCTGGTATCTTCCCTTATGACCATCGGTCTGCTGAATCTGTACAGTACGACCCTGGGTGAGACCCTGAACGGAGTCCCCATCTACCTCAGGCAGGCCATCTGGTTCTCTCTGGGTTTTCTGGTCATGTTCCTGGTGGCTTTTGTGGATTACCGGCATTACCAGACATTTGCCTATGTCATATTTCCGGCTTCCCTGGTTCCCCTGCTGATTCTACTCGCCTATCACCTCATGACGGGCGGGGTGCATCGCTGGATCCGGATAGGCCCCATCTCCTTTCAGCCTTCGGAACCCGTCAAGATCTCCCTGGTTCTCGCCCTAAGCAGGTTTTTCAGCAAAAATGTCAAGGCAGACGGATATCTGCTCAGGGACCTGATCATTCCCTTTTTCGGGACCGCTGTGGCAGCGGCCCTTATTCTACTCCAGCCAGACCTTGGAACGGCAATGGTGCTCTTCCTTATCCTCTTTTCCATACTCTTCTTCGTCAAGATCCGATTGAAATCCTTTCTCTTTTTGACCCTGAGCGGGCTGGCTACCTTGCCTCTTGTTTGGAACTCACTGAAAGGCTACCAGAAAGACCGGATTCTGGCCTTCTTCGATCCGGGTCTGGATCCCCTTGGTTCGGGCTATCATATCCAACAGGCGAAAATCGCCATTGGATCAGGCGGACTGACGGGAAAAGGCTTTCTGGGGGGGGCTTATACCAAACTCGGCTTTATCCCTGCCCGCCACACGGATTTCGTGCTCTGCAACCTGGCAGAGGAATGGGGATTCGTAGGCCTTGTCGTACTTCTGGTTCTCTTCCTCCTCGTCCTTCTCCTCGGCCTTCAGATTAGCCTCCGTTCCAAAGACCGGTTTGGAGCCATTACGGCCTTCGGAGTGGTGGCGATGATCTTTTGGCACACCTTCACCAATGTGGGCATGGTTCTCGGAATGATGCCTGTTGTGGGAATCCCCCTCCCCTTCCTCAGCTATGGGGGCTCATCCACGATAACAGTCATGGTGGGAATCGGCCTGCTTCTCAACATCAGCATGAGGCGGTACGTCTTCTGAACCGGTCCAACCATCTCCCCTCTGCACAAAAGGATCTTTGTCACGAAGGTTGCCCCTTTGGTCTCGGGCGTCCCTCGAGCTTTGGGAACAGAATTTGCATCTCCAAGGGCGGTCCGGGCACCATTGAGACGTGTCTCCCAGGAGGGTTCTCTCAAGAAAGATCAAAGGGGTTTGACTCTCTTCGGGCATGCCCACCACCTCACGAGGCGGATCCTCATCTTCCAGAGCAACTCGGGCGGCGGGTTCGGGTCGTAACCGATATGAATCCGGTGAGGAGAGAGGGACTGCGGGTGCTTTCTGAGTGAGGCGGGGATCGGGAGGCCGGTCTGTCCAGACGAGGAACTGTGAAAAAGAAGATCGCCAACTACAAGATCCTGAAAGAACTGGGACAGGGTGGAATGGCAACGGTCTACCTGGGGATACAGAAGTCCCTGGAAAGAGAGGTGGCCATCAAGGAACTGTTGCCCTCCCTCATAAATGATGAGGAGATGGTGGAGCGGTTCAAGAGAGAGGCCAAGGCTTCGGCTTCTCTCACCCACGAAGGGATCGTCAGTGTCTACGACTTCTGGAAAGACCAGAAATCCCTCTATCTCGTTATGGAATATCTCGCGGGAAAGACCCTCGACGAGATTATCGCCGCCAGAGGGCATTTGCCGGTCCCGGCGGCTGTGGCGGTTACGGCAAAAATCGCCGATGCCCTCCATTATTCACATCAAAGGGGCATCGTCCACAGAGACGTTAAACCCAGCAATATTTTCGTTACCCGCAGAGGCGAGGTAAAGCTGACAGATTTCGGGATCGCCTATACCCCTCAGGAACCCACGCTGACCCAGAAGGGGATAGCCATTGGGACGCCAGCCTACATGTCACCTGAACAGGTCAAGGGCGAACGGCCAGACGGCAGGTCCGACATCTTTTCCCTCGGCATCGTTCTCTACGAACTGGTGACAGGGGTCCGCCCCTTCATAGCAGACGACTTCGAAGGCGTGATCACCAAGATCCTCCAAAACCGGCCCAGGTGGCCTAAGCTGATCAACAAAGAGGTGCCCTGGCGACTCCAGTGGATCATCCTCCGATGCATCAGAAAGAACCCCAGGCGAAGATTTCAGAACATGGGAGATCTCAAGATAGCCCTGGAAAAACTCCTGCCCAGAACAAGCCATCGGAGAGACCAGGTCCTTTCCCAGTTCATCGACACGGTCTTCTCAAACGGGGAAGAGACACCAAGGGAGTCTCTTTTTCTCTCCAAGACATGGAAATGGGCTTTCCCCGCGGCTGCTATCGCGGCGCTTCTCCTCGGCTACTACGGGCTGAGGAACCACGGGATAAGACCTCATGAAAAACAGGATTCCTACGTACAGGGTGAGAAGGCCCGCTACAGCCCCTCAGATTACGGGCGAATCAAGATAGTGGCTTACCCGTGGGCCAGGATCTATGTGGACGGCAAGTACGTAACCACAACACCCACGGCAGACCCGGTCGTACTCGTTCCAGGGAGACACAGCCTCCGCTTCACACATTCCACATTCGGTTCCAAGACCATGGAGATCGACCTGAACCCCGGGGAGGAGCGCCTCATCATCGTGAAGATGGGATCATGAGACCCGACATACCAAGGACAGTCAGAAGAATCGCGGCGGTTACCGTCTTTCTCCTGTTCCAGGCCGTACCTTGCCAGGCTTTCGTCCGTCACACCATCCAGAAGGGGGAAAGCCTTGCCATAGTGGCAAAGCACTATTACGGGGATCCCGCCAAGGCTTTCCTCCTGATGAAGTACAACGGGATCAATAATCCCCGAAGGATCAAGCCGGGCTGGACCATTGTCATACCCGAGGTCAGGACGCACCGCGTGAGAAAAGGGGAGACCCTGTCTCTCATCGCCAAGAAGTATCTCAATGATCCCGGAAAGTCTCGGGGGCTGGCAAAGCTCAATGGGATCAAGGATCCCAGAAACCTTACCGCGGGCATGAACATCCTTTTGCCCGTGGAAATACCTCACACCGTGAGAAGGGGAGAGTCCCTTTCGAAGATCGCGCAGCGGTACTACGGTGACACCGCCGCCTTCGATCTCATAGCCTCGTACAACCGTATCGGGTATCCTTTCACACTCAGGCCCGGCACCCACTTGATCCTGCCCATTGGAGACCTGAGAATCGTGAAGAGAAAGAGCCGTGCCGTCAACACTCCCCTACCGGGGAGCGTAGCCGCAACGAACAGGGCAGAGGCATTCCTGGAAAGGGGCGTAAAGAACTACTTCACGGGTGATTATTCCGGTGCGGTCAGAAACCTGCAAAAGGCCCTCGAGTCCGGATTGAAAGGCAAGCAGGACGTTGCCAAGGCATACCGCTTTCTTGCATACGCTTACGTGGCCCTCGACGAACGCACCAAAGCCGAGGACTCATTCCTGGAAGCCCTCAAGGTGAACCCCCACATGAAGCTCGATCCCGTCTACGTCTCACCCAAGATCATCCAGGTTTTCGAAAAGGCGGCGAAGAGAAAAAAACGGTGAGACACTTTCGAGGCCACGACCGGAAGGCGAGCAAAAGGCCTCTTGTGCCGCGGTCGCTGGTTTCCCCGTCCCTGCCGGCCGGACCCGATTTCTCGTGGCAAAACCGGAAGGTCCCTGAAGCCTGATCCAACCACCGATCAGAAAGGAATATCATCTTCACCCACGGGTTCTTCGGGGCGGGGCACAGTCTCCTCTTCTATCGGTGGGCGGTCCCCTGAGGGAGCACCCAACATCTGCAACTGGAGGGCCACAATCTCGGTGGTTTTCCGCCTGTTGCCGTCCTTATCCTCCCAGGACCGTGTCTGCAACCGGCCCTCAACATAGACCTGCTTGCCCTTGCTCAGATACTCACCGCAGATTTCGCCAAGCCGTCCGAAAGCCACCACCCGGTGCCACTCGGTCTTCTCTTCACGCTCCCCGTCCTTGTTCACCCAGTTGGTACTGGTGGCCAGCGAGAAATTCGCCACCGCCGTCCCGGTATTGGTGTATCTGATCTCAGGATCGGCTCCCAACCGCCCGATAAGAATCACCTTATTCACCCCAGCCATGACTCTCCCCCCTATCATCTTCATTAATCGAGGCAAAGCCCCTTTCTAAAGGCCTTTCCGGTCCCAGGTGGAACAGGTTAGCACGGGAAAGGGCACTTTGCAAGGAACAAAAGGCAGCTGCTGAATCCTGGAGAACACCCTCGTTCCCGAGCAATGCTGCCGAAGCGGCGGGCTACCCATCCACGGTGATGCGCGGTTTCCTCAGGCAGTCCAAGACAAGGGGCGAGATCCCCTCTACTCGCACACCCCGAAAGAGTCTTCGCGAGAGCCTGAGGGCGACGGATGGGGATGTTCGCCCCTCATCCGCCTTCACCCTTGCCAGAGGGACAGAGATCCAACGAACTTGTCGGGAATATGGGTTTCATGTTCAAGGGCCTATCCGGATACTTGCCGTAGGAGCTTCCCCGATGGCAACCGGGCCAACACCTCACCCTGTAATATCGCATTGCTTTCTCGGGAAGAGGTTCACCGGGATACCAAACCCCTGGGGCAATAGGATAGACCCGCTCCTCCTCCTCGACGGTCTGGGTACCGGGCGTGGTTTTAGAAGAGGCCGAACTCTGCCCCTCCGCACCACCTGTCACAAGCCAAAGAACCATCAAAAACACGGACGCCAGAACGGCTATGAGATATCTCACCGCCCTCCCCCCTTCCTGCCTGGCTTCGGCCGAACAGCCCTTCCGACCGAGGGCCTCGACTCTTTACAGGACCCCTTCTGTGACATCTCCACGGCCCGGCCTGTCCGAGCTCTGAGAGGAGTATAGAAGAAAGCCTCTGAGGTGTCAACGCCTCCTCACAACGGCGGAGCAGGACTCTGGTGGAAACATCCAGAGACCACCCGGCCACTCCCTCCGGCGCAGAGGCCGGAACAGGAAACCCGGACCGTCAGAGGCGCCGAAGGTTGCAGTTTTTCAGGGGGAGTGGCATCATGCACACCATGGCTTGCCGGGTTTCTGTCGATCGAAGTGAAACACCAAACAGACCGGAGGTGGCATGCGATGGTTACCATATCCAAACAAAGGCTGAGCTATTTCGTGGGTCCGGATGTAAAACCTGCCATGGAGATTCCTTCCGGAACAGAGGTGATCTTTGAAACGGTCGATTGTTTCAGTGAAATGGTCAAGAGTGAAGGAGACACGTTTACCTCCTTTGCACAGAGCCTTGAGGTGCTTCCAGGGTGGAACCCTATTACTGGACCGGTCTTCGTAAGGGAGGCCCGCCCGGGCGACTTGCTGGCGATTGACATACTGGATATAGATCTGCCCGACAGTGGCTGTACGACCTACGTCCCCAGACTGGGAATGCTCTCTTCTGCTTACCAGCTCGGTGATGATCTCGGCCCCGACACGAGGATCTGCAGGATTCAAAACGGTCTCGCCTATCTGCCCGTCAGCCGGGGGGAGATCGCCATCCCCGTCTCACCCATGGTGGGGACGATCTCGGTCTCTCCCAGAGCCGAGAGAATAGGGAGTTTCAAGTTTGGTGCCGAGCACCTCGGCAACGTGGACTGCAGAGAAATAACCACGGGAAACAGGCTCGTCCTTCCGGTCAATACCGAGGGGGCCTTGCTCGGAATGGGTGACGTCCACGCCGTGCAGGGAGACGGAGAGATAACGGGTGTGGCCATAGAGGTCTCGGCCAGGGTCAAGGTGAGAGTGGAGGTGATCCCCCATGACCTGGCAGAGTATGTTGGCTGTCCCCAGATCAACGGAGGAGACTTCATCGGTTCCATAGGGTGTCACTTCGGAGAGCCCCTCTCCGAGAACATCAAACACGCCTATTTCGACCTGATCCACCGGCTCAACAGGTTTCACGGCTTCTCCCTCATGGACGCCTATCACCTCCTCGGCCAAGTGGGTGAGGTCAGGGCGTGCCAGTTGGTCGGAGACTTCCAAGCCGCCATGGTAAAGATCAGGAGGGACTTCTTCCACCACCGGTGACGGATGTCATCTGGGGGATGGGGATCTGTTTCACTCCTGACGGGAGTTCCGCCGCTCCGGCAGGGTCCGTCTCAAGCCAGAGGTCCCCTCAGAACCGGGCGGATCCCCGCTCTGAAGGCGGGGTTTCCTGACTCTTGGAGAACACCCTTGCCTCCGAGCGACATTGCGGAAGCGGTGGGGTACCCATCAAGGGTGAGCGGGGAGGGGGAAGGTCGTGATTCGTGTTCGTGTTCGTGTTCGTGAGTCGTGTTCGTGTTCGTGTTCGTGAGTCGTGTTCGTGGTCGTGAGTCGTGGGTCGTGTTCGTGGGGAAGGGGCAGGAACTGTCCACCCGCGAGCCTTGATAGGGTCACCGCATGAACTCAGGAGCGAGGGGACAAGGGTGTTCTCCTGCCAAAACAGAAGAAAATCATGAAGTCACGTACTTGCAAGAATCCCCGGCCGAAAACCCGGGAAACTCCACGCCTCTTAAGAGGTTGACAACAAAATACCCCATGTGCTATCAAAGAACGAGTCGGTCATGACCCGGAATAATCAATGTCCCGGCGATGAGGAGATGATCAGGAGGTTCTGGGGGTACCGACTTGGAAAGTCAGAACCTGAAGGAGGGAGACGATGATTTCGAATTCCAAAGGTAAGATTGTCGCTCTGTGCTTGGTGGTTCTTTCTGTTTTTCTCTTTTGCCGTGGGTCTGTTCCTCAGGCTCAGGCGGGTGGCCCGCGGTATGGAGGTACATTGATAGTAAGCAAGGTCATGGACCCGACGACCTATGACCCTGTCATCCCCATCGATAACCCCGCCATTTGGGACATTCTCCTGATGTTTGACCAGTTGGTTCGAATGAACCGGGAGGGAACAGGGACCGAACCCGGGTTGGCGGAGAGTGTGGATGTGTCGGATGACGGGCTGGTCTACACTTTCCACCTCAGGCGAGGGGTCAAATTCCATGACGGGACACCCATGACCGCTGAAGACGTGAAGTTCTCCATCGATCGCCTCTATCAACATCCCCGCTCTTTCTTCTCAGACATGTTCCAAATCATAAAGGGAACGAGGATCATTGACCCCTACACCTTCGAGGTGACGTTGAAAAAGAAGTACGTTCCCTTCCTCTCCACCATGGCTCTTTTCAGCGCTTCCATAGTTCCCAAGAAGTACATGGAGGCAAAAGGGGAAGAGTATTTTGGAACCCATCCAGTGGGAACCGGCCCTTTCAAATTCGTGGAATGGAGACGGGGAGATGAGATCGTTCTCGAGAGGTTCAAGGACCACTGGCGCAAGGGGATGCCTTACCTCGATGCGGTCCGCCTGAAGATCATTCCTGAAAGCAACACACGGATCCTCAACATCATGAACAAAGACATCCATGTGGCCAACTTCATCCCCTACAACATGATCGCCCAGCTCAAGGCGAATCCGGATATCGACATGCAAATCAACCCCCTGACCAAGATCGATTTTCTCCTGTTCAACCACCTCAAGGAACCGTATAACGATCTCAAGATCCGCCAGGCAATGAACTATGCGGTCGATCGAAAGGCCATTATCAAGAGCGTCCTGTTCGGCTATGGCGAGGTGGCCAACACCTTCCTGCCCAACATGCTTGGTCTGGACAGATCGATCAAGGGGTACACCTATGACCTCGAAAAGGCAAAACAGCTTATGAAGGAATCCAGCCGGCCAAACGGTTTCAAGACCACTCTTCTGAACATCGCGGGGAGTGCCGAGTACACGCAGAGGGCCGTGATCCTCAAAGAGCAGCTCGCCAAGATAGGAATCGATGTCAACATAGAGATGGTGGAAGAAGGGACCTGGTGGGACCGAATCTCTCAGCTCGACTACGAGATATCCGATGCCTATATGACAACCGATATCGTCGACCCAGACGAGTTGCTTTTCTTCGCCTGCGTGTACGGAGGGGGGAGCAAGGCCTATTTCACCTCTTGGCGAAACGAGGAGTTCGATAAGCTCGCCAGGGCCACTCAGACGGAAACGGATCACGAGAAACGGATGAAGATGTACAGTCGACTCCAGCAGATGCAGGTGGACGATGCGCAGCTCTTGTTGCTGTATCGGAGCCCCAGCAGATGTGCCGTGCTTAAGACGGTCCACAATTTCAAGGTCCTTCCCACTGGGAATTACCGTCTCGAGGAGGTCTGGCTCGAGGAGTGACAAGAAAGGGGCCCGGTGAGACAGGGCAACCGTCGCCGAGCCGGGTCCCACCCCCTGACCGTCGTCTCACTCTCTCTGAAAAAGATCGTTGAACCATGCGTAGATATGTACTCCGCCGGCTCCTCCATTTCCTCCCCGTCTTGTTAGGGCTCACGGTCTTCGTCTTTCTCATCATCCACCTGATTCCCGGAGACCCGGCCCGCATAATGCTGGGAATCCGGGCAACGCCCGAGAATATCGAAAGGTTGAGGCACGCCCTCGGTTTGGACAGGTCTCTGATAGTCCAGTACGTCACCTTCCTGGCAAATCTCCTCAAAGGAAACCTGGGGACCTCCATAGCCTACCGGACCGGCGTCCTCGAGGTAATCCTCCAGCGGCTTCCGGCCACACTCATGCTGATCTGCCTCGGCGCTGTCATCTCGATCGCCTTTGCCGTCCCATTGGGTGTCCTTTCAGCGCTCCGGCCCAGGGGTTTACGGGACAATATGATCCGTCTCGGCACGCTCTTCGGCTTCACGATGCCCTCTTTCTGGGTGGCCTTGCTGCTGATGATGTTTCTCGGGGTCAGGTGGGGGATCTTCCCTGTCTCCGGGTTCGGAAAGACCTTTGGAGAGAGGCTCTGGCACCTGGTTTTGCCCTCCTTTGTTCTGGGCCTGTACCTTACACCAGTCATTCTCCGTCCCTTGCGCGCGAGTATCCTCGAGTCACTGCAGGCAAACTTCGTGACAACCGCCAGAGCAAAGGGCCTGAAGGAGTGGGAAGTAACATTCAGGCATGCCTTCCGCAACGCCTTGATCCCGAGCGTCACCATCTTCGGGGTCAACATCGGTTGGCTGCTCGGCGGCACGGTTGTCATCGAGGCGACGTTTTCGCTTCCGGGAATCGGAATGCTTCTGGTCGGTTCCATTTTCAAGCGGGATTATCCCATGGTCCAGGGGGTGACATTCGTCTTCGGTTTCTTGATCATTACGATCAATTTTGTTACGGACGTCCTTTACAGCTATCTCGACCCTCGAATCCGTATGGGGGAATAGGCATTCGCCCTGTTGTAGCAGGTCCGAGGAAGGGCAATGGAATATACAACCGCAGAGGTTCTCATAGAGGTTACACAGAGGGAAAAGAATCTGATCAGGAGGGTCTTTCGCAGCAAGACCTTCCTGATCGGCTTTCTCATCGTGTGTCTGATCACTGGGGCCTCCCTTCTCGCCCCTTTCTTGACCAAGTTCGACCCCATCAAGACCTCCCTCCTGGAGGCCCTTCAGCCCCCGTCCCGTCTCCACTGGCTCGGCACCGACAACTTCGGAAGAGATATTCTCACCCGGATTCTTTACGGCGGGCGGACGGCATTGCTTATAGGCACCGGCTGCGTCATTGTTCCACTGGTTGTGGGGACCATTCTGGGCTCCATAGCCGGCTATTTCGGAGGCCGCCTGGACGACATCATCATGAGACTGGTGGATGTGACAATCGCCCTGCCCTATCTCGTTCTGGTAATAGCGATTCTCGCCATTATCGGGCCTGGATTGAGAAACGTTTTCATTTCGGTCTGGCTGGTGGGCTGGACAGCATACGCCAGGATCATCCGCGGGGAGATCCTCTCCCTGAAAGAGATGGAATTCATCGAGGCCGCAAGGGCTCTTGGTTGCAGCACAGGTTACATCATTCGGCGCCACATCATTCCGAACGCCATTACTCCGGCTCTTGTCTTCTCTGTTACAGATGTGGTTCTTTGTATTCTCCTGGCATCCTCCCTAAGCTTTCTAGGACTCGGCGTGCAACCCCCTACCCCGGACTGGGGAGCCATGATCAGTGAAGGACGAATATTTATTTACCAAGCTTGGTGGATGACCACTTTTCCCGGTTTGGCTATCATGTTGATCGGCATCGGCTTCAGCCTCATCGGAGATGGTCTGGCCGATGTTCTACGACCCAAAGACTGAGGTCCCACCCGCAGGAGCAGCCGCCATTGTGTCTTTTGAAAGTCGAGAACCTGAAAACCTATTTCAGGGTCGGGAAAGGCTCCCTCAAGAGCGTGGACGGCGTGAGTTTCACCGTAAACCGGGGAGAAACGGTGGGACTGGTGGGGGAGTCCGGGTCAGGGAAATCGGTGACATGCCTCTCCATCCTCCGTCTGGTCGCCCGGCCTCCGGGGTACTACGCAGGGGGAAGTATCTATTTTGAGGGCAAGGATCTTCTCTCCTGCAGTCACCGGGAGATCCAAGACATCAGGGGCAACCGGATCTCCATGATCTTTCAGGAGCCGATGAGCTATCTCAACCCGGTCTACAAGATCTGGTACCAGATTGCCGAAATTATCCGTGCCCACCAGGCAGTCTCAGCAGCCGAGGCAAAGAAAACGAGCATCGAACTACTCTCCCAGGTGGGAATACCCAGCCCCCACAGGAGGGCCGAGGATTATCCACACCAGTTGAGCGGCGGGATGAGACAGCGAGTGATGATTGCCATGGCCATCGCCTGCAATCCGAGCCTCCTCATCGCCGATGAACCTACTACAGCCCTCGATGTGACGATTCAGGCCCAGATCCTGGAGCTTCTCGCCCGCCTCCAGGAGAGAAACGGGATGGCCGTGATTCTGGTGACTCACGACCTCGGCGTGATCAGTGAGTCTACCAGGCAGGTGGTGGTAATGTATTGCGGTCATGTGGTGGAGGTTCTGGATACCTCTGGACTGGAGAGGGAAGCCCTTCATCCATACACTCTGGGGCTGATCCGTTCTGTTCCAATGATCGGTCTCAAGACGTCCCGGCTCTCAGCCATACCGGGTTCCGTACCCAGTCTTTTTGCTCTTCCCCGGGGCTGCAAGTTCCATCCCCGTTGCAGCCGGGCCACCGAAATCTGTACTGCGGCGGTTCCTGACATGGTGCAGGTCGGAAAACGCCATTGGGTGAGATGCCACCATATTGACCGACTCGCGAATTAGGGGTGTAGAGAGCTGTCCGATGGGAGGAGAACCGATCCTGGAGGTTGTTGATCTCGTCAAATACTTCCCCTTGGGGGGCTCCTTTTTTTCGAAGTCCCGGGCTGTTGTCCGGGCTGTGGACGGCGTGAGCTTCGCCTTGGAACCCGGCGAAACCCTGGGACTGGTGGGAGAGAGCGGCTGCGGAAAAAGCACGGTAGGCCGGAGCATCTTGAGACTTGTCGAACCGACCTCCGGGAAGGTCTTCTTCTCAGGAGAAGATGTCACCGCCCTGGGCAAGAAAAGACTCAAGGAACTGAGAAAGGAGATGCAGATCATCTTTCAGGATCCCTATTCTTCATTGGATCCCCGGATGACTATCGAAGATATCCTGGGAGAGGCGCTCGAGGTTCACCATCTTTCCAGTGGTACCGATAGGCGGGAACGGATAGAGGAACTGCTGGAGGAGGTCGGCCTCTCCCCCTCTTTTCTCAGATCCCTCCCCCATGAGTTCAGCGGAGGACAGCGGCAGAGGGTCTGCATCGCCCGGGCCCTGGCTGTGGAGCCGAGATTGATCGTATGCGACGAACCCGTCTCAGCCCTTGATGTCTCGGTCCAGGCGCAGGTGATCAATCTTTTGAAAGACCTTCAGGGGAGCCACCGGCTGGCCTACATATTCATATCCCACGACTTGAGCGTGGTAGAGCATATCTCTCATCGAATCGCAGTCATGTATCTGGGGAAAATCGTCGAACTGGCAAGGGAAGAGATCCTGTTTGAAAACCCCCTTCACCCGTACACCAAGGCGCTGCTTTCGGCTTCACCGTCAATAAAGGCCCGGAGAAAGGAGAGGATCATCCTCAAGGGGGAGATTCCCAGCCCGGTGGATCCACCGGAGGGCTGCCATTTCCACCCCAGGTGTTTCCTCGCAAGGCCCGAATGTTCCCAAACGGCTCCACAGCTCGTGGAAAAGGAGCCCGGACACTACGTGAGTTGCATACTCTACCAATGAAAAGGAGGATACGGTCATGAAGGTCTTTATTTCAGCGGATATGGAAGGAGCAACCGGGGTCACCAACATGTTGGATGTAGTAGAGGGCAAACCCGGGTACGAACGGTTCCGAAAGATGATGACAGGCGATGTCAACGCCGCCATTGACGGGGCATTTGAAGGGGGAGCCACCGAGGTCCTCGTAAACGACTCCCACTACACCATGCGAAACATACTGCTCGAAGAACTGGATTCCAGGGCAAGCCTCATCTCCGGTATCCACAAGCCCCTCTGCATGATGGAGGGGATTGACAGCACCTTCGACGCGGCCTTTTTTGTTGGATATCACGCAAAGGCCGGAACAGGGGAGGCCGTGGCGAATCATACTCTCCTGGGCCGTGAGATCATCAGCGTCCGTTTGAACGGAGAGCCCATCGGGGAAACCCAGCTCAATGCCGCCATTGCCGGGTATTACGATGTACCTGTCGTCATGGTTGCAGGAGACGACAAGGTTACCAGAGAAGCCAAGTCGGTACTGGGGAACGTCGAGACCGCCGTGGTGAAGGAAGGTATCGACAGGTGGACGGCCAGATGCTACCCCCCGAAGGAGACAGGGCGCCGCATAAGGGAAGCCGCCGGGAACGCCCTCAAGAAACTAAACCAATTCAAACCCCTCAAGGTCGAGGGGGAGGTCAAGCTGGAGATCGAGTTTATGTCAACCAGCGAGGCTGCCCTGCCTACTCTCTTCCCCGGTGTGGTCCGCGAAGACTCACGGACGGTCTCGGTGACAGACACCGACTTCATTCGAGCCTTCAAGGCGTTTCTCGGGTGCATGCTTCTCGGCTGGACAGCCAGCGATGAATTGTACGGATAGGCGAAACCGCCGGGAGAGGGCCCTGTCGAAATCACGAGGGCTCAAGCCTGGATCATGAGGAACAGGAAATGGACGAAGAGCTCACCCGCGAAGGCTTGCTGGAACTCATGCCCGAGTTGGAAGGTTCGGAAGTGGTGATCGAAGAACTCAAAGGCGGGATCACCAACAGGTTGTATCGGGTCCGGTCATCCAAGGGCCAGGACCTTGTCGTAAGGTTGTACGGGGAGAAGACCGAACTGTTCATCGACCGGGACGTGGAAGTGGAAAACCTCAAACTGATCGCATCGACAGGTATCACTCCGAGACTTATCAAATACCTGCCCGACCAGAGGGTGACCGTTGTGGAGTTCATCCCCGGATACGTTCTGAAGAACGAAGATTTCTTGAGAGAAGACCTCTGGGAAGAGATCGTCCGTTCGATTCGAACCATTCACCAGAGCGGCGTGACCCTTCCCTTTGTCTTCGATCCTCTCGTCCAGGTAAGACGGCTCTATCGGATTCTCCAGGGGATAGATGCCTCCTACTGGGAATTCGAATTTGAAAAGACCATCTCCTCTCTGGAGAAGATCTCCAATCATGCCCGAATCACGCCGGCCCAGTATGTTTCCTGTCACAACGACCTTCTGGCCGACAACTTCATCCTCGGCCAGAAAAGAGACGAATCCGGACGCTCAATCTACGTGATTGACTGGGAATACGCGGGGATGAGTACCCCCTACTACGATCTGGCCGATATGTTTCAAGAGATCCTTGTCCCCAGGGAGACGGAGGCGAGGATTCTGGATCTCTATTGGCAAGGAGCGAACACCGACCATCACATTTACATGACGGATCTCTTCAAGCCCTTTCCGGACATCTACTGGTTTCTCTGGAGTCTGATACAATCAAGGGTTTCGAAGATCGATTTTGATTTCTACAGCTACGGTAAGGCCAAGTACGACAACGCCCAGAAGAATATCCGGTATCTCAGGGAGCGCTACGGCCTGAGCCTGCCGTCCTAGACGTTCGAGCAGCCCGTGGGAGGACGATCCTCGTCGGCCGCCTTCCCACGGACTTACCAAACCGGTCCGGATCAGGGTCAGAGATGCTTCACGTGAGGGGCGGGACTCCCCTCCCGGTGTGGAGTTTCCTGACTTTTGGAAAACACCCTTGCCTCCGGGCGACATTGCGGAAGCGGTGGGGTACCCATCAGGGGTGAGCGGGGAGGGGAAAGGTCGTGGTCGTGAGGCGTGATTCGTGTTCGTGATTCGTGGTCGTGATTCGTGAGTCGTGTTCGTGATTCGTGGTCGTGATTCGTGAGTCGTGGTCGTGGGGCGTGGTCGTGATTCGTGATTCGTGAGTCGTGCTCGTGGGGCGTGTTCGTGCTCGTGGGTCGTGTTCGTGGGGAGGGGGCAGGAACTGCCCACCCGCCAACCCCGATAGGGCCACCCCGTGAGCTCAGGAGCGAGGGGACAAGGGTGTTCTCCTGCCGAAACAGAAAAAAAATCGTGAAGTCATATACTTGCAAGAATCCGCGGCCGAAAACTCGGGAAACTCCACGTCCCGGTATGTTGACAGAAAAACCATTATCATATAAGATTCAACATCCATTGTGCTGAGAGGACGTATGGAGCCGAGGATCTCCACGTGAGGTACGCAACCAAGGCAAAGGTGTTTCCCATTCCGAAGAAGCTTCCTGTTATTCCACTGCAGGGGCTCGTCCTCTTCCCCAACATGGTCCTGCCCATTTTCCTCCGGTCCGACAGTATCGTTGATCTCCTCCAGACGATCTCACCCAACTATATGGGGGGCTTCTTTTCTCAGAGAATAGAGACCCTGGGAAGCCCGCACTTCAATGATCTCTACTCTGTGGGAACGGCGGGAACCATACTCCAGGTAGTCAGGCTGCCTGGAGGCGGTGCCCAGGTCCTGGTCGAAGGTCTATGCCGCATCCTCATGGGCAGGTTGGTCTCCCACCAACCCTTTCTCCTGGCTCATGTGGAAGAAGTAAAGGACCACGACAGGAAGTCGATGATCTCAGACACCCTCCTGGAAAGCACTCGTTCTCTCTTCAGACTCTCGGTCTCTTTGGGAAAGCCCTTTTCTGAAGAGGCGGACCTGCTTCTCGATCAGGTGGACACCCCGGGACGGCTGGCCGATCTTGTCGCTACGCACCTCAGCCTGGGATTGGCGGAAAGGCAGGAGATCCTCGAATGCTTTGATCCTCTGGAAAGGCTCAAGAAGGTCTTTCTCATTCTCAGCAAGGAGATTAAGAACCTCGAAGCCCGTACTGCTCCCGGGTCCGGATCAGCAAGAGACCCGGCAAGAACCCAGAAAAACCCTATGGTCTGGCAGCAGACCAAATCGATCCAAAAGCAGCTCGGGGAGGAGGATCCTCATGCGGCCGAGATCAACGAGTTGAGGGAAAAGGTCCGGTCCGCCGAGATGCCCAAGAAGGTCGAAGAGGTTGCCGAGAGAGAGATCAGCCGCCTGGAGCGAATGAATCCCACGTCGGCTGAATACACCGTCTCCAGAACCTATGTCGACTATCTGGTCACCCTCCCTTGGAGTCGAAGCACCCGGGACAACCTCAACATCAATCGCGCTGAAGCGATTCTGAATGAAGACCACTACGATCTCAAGAAAGTGAAAGACCGGATTCTCGAGTACCTGGCTGTCAAGAAAATGAAAAAGACCATGAAGGGTCCTATCCTCTGCTTTGTGGGCCCTCCAGGGGTCGGCAAGACATCCCTCGGCAAATCGATTGCCAGGGCTTTGGGAAGGAAGTTCGTTCGCATATCTCTGGGAGGCATGAGAGACGAGGCCGAGATCAGGGGGCACAGGAGAACCTATGTGGGGGCCCTCCCCGGAAGAATCATACAGGAGATCAGGCGGAGCGGAACGAGCAACCCGGTCTTTATGCTGGATGAAGTCGACAAGATCGGCCAGGATTTCCGTGGAGATCCGGCAGCCGCTCTCCTTGAGGTTTTGGATCCCGAGCAGAACTCCTTTTTCACCGACCACTATCTTGATGTCCCCTTCGACGTCTCGCGGGTCATGTTCCTCACCACGGCAAACAGCGTCTCTCCTATCCCTCCTGCCCTGAGGGACAGGATGGAAGTGATCCACATCCCAGGCTACATCGACGAAGAGAAAGAGAGGATCGCCAGTGATTTCCTCATTCCCCATCAGATCGAAGAGAACGGGTTGAGCCAAAACCCAATAACTTTCAGGCCCGGGGCGATCCAGAAAATCATACGCGAGTACACACGGGAGGCAGGGGTTAGGAACCTGGAGAGAGAAATCGCCGCGATCTGCCGCAAGGTCACCCGCGAGCTGACTCAGGGAAAGGAAAAGAGGGACGTCATCGACGAGAATACCGTGGAAGAATTCCTCGGACCCCCCCGGATCTTCTGCGAGGTGAAGGAGGAAAAGAACTGTGTCGGCATTGCCACCGGTCTCGCCTGGACGGAAAACGGCGGGGAGATCATGTTCGTGGAAGTATCCAGAATAAAAGGGGAAAAGGGTCTCCTTCTGACCGGATCCCTGGGAGACATCATGAAGGAGTCCGCTCAGGCTGCTCTCAGCTATATCAGGAGTCATGCAGGAGATCACGGCATCTCGCAGAGCCTTTTCCCCAACCATGGCTTTCATGTCCATTTCCCTGCAGGCGCCGTGCCCAAGGATGGCCCTTCCGCAGGGGCGACAATCGCCGTGGCCCTGATCTCGCTCCTGACAGGGAATCCGGTGAGACACGATGTTGCCATGACAGGGGAGCTCACCCTTACGGGGAAGATCCTTCCTGTAGGAGGAATAAGGGAGAAGATCCACGCTGCTCTGAGGGCAGAGGTCAAGAAGGTGATTCTTCCCAAGAAGAATCAGGCCAACCTGGAGGAGATGCCCGGGGAGCTTCTCAAGAATATCGAGATCGTCTTCGCGAGCCACATCCGAGAGGTTCTGAAAGAGGCTCTGGTAGATTAGTGGATCAGGTGGGCTCAGGGGCTCGGCGTTTGCCCGGGTCCTTGAATAAACCGGCTCGGCGGTCTTCCGGAGCCCCGAATAGAACCGACTGAACGATTCACTGCCTCTCAATGGATTCTTTTAAATCCGGGTTCATATCGATCCTCGGCAAACCCAATGTGGGAAAGTCAACCCTCCTCAACCGAATTCTCGGTGAAAAGATCGCCATCATTTCCGACAAGCCTCAGACGACCCGTACCCGTGTCCTGGGCATAAAGAATCTGGAAAACGCCCAACTCATCTTCTACGACACCCCGGGTATACACCGCCCCCTTTCGAGGTTTCACCAATCCATGGTGCGTGCCGCATTCCAGGCGGGAAGAGACGCGGATCTCCTCCTCCTTCTGACAGAGGCACACCGTCCCAGGATGGAGGAGGACGAGGGGATCGTCAAACGCCTGCGGTCCTGTCATACTCCCCTCTTCCTGATCATCAATAAGATCGACCTCGTGAAGAAGGCCGAACTCCTCCCCCTCATAGAGAGATACCAGGGGATTCACCGGTTTGAAGAGACCATCCCTATCTCGGCACTCAACGGGGAGGGGGTCGATCGGCTCGTTGAAACGATCGAGAAATACCTCCCCCAGGGCCCCAGGTATTTCCCCGAAGACATCACCACCGATCAATCCGAGAGGTTCCTGGCCGCTGAGATGATCCGGGAGAAGATCTTTCAACACACCTACCAGGAGGTCCCTTACTCTGTGGGGGTCACCGTTGAGAGCTTCAGGGACGAACCAGACAAGGGGATTCTCTCCATCTCCGCCGTGATCGTGGTCGAGAAGGCTTCTCAGCGGGCGATTCTCATAGGGAGGGGAGGCGGGATGTTGAAGAGGATAGGCACCGAGGCCAGACAGGAGATGGAGCTCTTCTTCGGCACCCGTGTATTCCTTCAGCTGTGGGTAAAGGTCATAAAGGGGTGGAGCGAGAACCCCAGGCTGCTCGGTGAGATGGGATACGGGTGAGACCGGGGCTGGTGACGGCAATCATGAACCCATTCTGGGACCGTTCCCGATCCTCGGTGATTCAATGCAGTGGCTCTGCCGGGTTGGGAATGCTCGGCGGCTCGATCTTGACTCTTACTCCATCTGGTGGTAATGCTAAAAGCTTGCAGGCCTTGAACACCCACAATCTCCGAATTAGAGTAAGACCATGATGGGATCGCTGGGGGATTATCTCAAAAGGGAAAGGGAACTCCGCAAGGTCTCTCTCGAGGAGATATCCCGGACTACTAAAATCCGGAAAGATATCCTGATCCGTCTCGAGGAGGACCAGTTGGACTCGCTGGCCTCACCGGTCTTCATCAAAGGGTTTCTGAGGGCCTATGCTTCCTACGTGGGCCTGGACCCTGACGATCTGGTCCTCCGGTATGAGGCATCCCTGAAAGAGGAGGAGCCCCCAGGAGGGAATGCCCAGAGAGAGACTCCCAGACAACGGACTCTCCGATACATCGTCCTCCCCGTGGGTGTTCTACTCGCTTCCGGGATCCTTCTCTCCTTGGTTCTTCACCAGCCTCAACAAAACCGGCAAGAGAGGGGAGAGAAACCGGTCGTTCATGCCCGCAAGCAGGAGCCGCCACGGGCTCTCTCCACCCCGGACCGTCCGACAGGGGAGGCGGCTTCCTACTATCCGAATCACCCTGACCGGACCAAGATACCTGT
This sequence comes from Deltaproteobacteria bacterium, assembly GCA_019308905.1. Lineage (NCBI taxonomy): Bacteria > Pseudomonadati > Myxococcota > Myxococcia > Deltaproteobacteria bacterium. The sequence continues at coordinate 43,246 of JAFDHF010000005.1, read as the reverse complement.
CTATGCTCCGCCGCCCTTTCCGCTGCCCCCCCAGCCACGTGGCCCAGCAGAGGAGACAGCGGGTGTCAGAGTACGGATCGCGGCTCTTGAAGATGCATGGATTCGAATCCAGGTCGACCAGGGAGAGCCCAGAGAAATGCTCCTCAGAGCCGGGGAGACCGTTTCGAGGCAGGGGAAACGGGACATCCTCATGAAGATCGGCAATGCGGGGGGCGTCGAGATAGTCCACAACGGCAAGAATCTGGGGAAGCTCGGAGAATCGGGGAGGGTAGTCTATCTCTCCCTCACCCCGGAAGGCGCCAAGCTGGGCCGGCCGCGGAACCCGCCTGCCCAAGAACCATGAGAGCAACCCCGCAGCGGACCAGAATCAAAAGGCCCCTTCCAGCCTTCCCTCCCCCCAGGCCCTACAGACATCGCCCTACTCTCCGCTTTGGACTCGACAAAGACTAGCGGTCCATCTTCTTGAGCTTCCCGAAAGAGAGTTGCCTCCTATGGCCCAGATGGTTCTGCAAGCCGAGATGTCGGTACGCCTGCTCGGTTGCCTTTCTGCCGTTCGGGCTTCGGGTCACAAACCCGATTTTCAGCAGATACGGCTCCACCATGTCGACAAGGGTGTCTGATTCCTCCTGGAGGGTGGCGGCAATCGCCTCTATACCCACGGGCCCTCCGTCGTAGAACCGGATGATGGCTTCTATGAGTCGGCGGTCGAGATCGGTCAGACCGATTTCGTCAACCCCCTCCAGAGCCATGGCCTCTCGGGCGATCTCACGGCGGATTACCCCGTCCCCCATGACCTGAGCATAGTCACGGGCCCGTTTCAAGAGTCTGTTGGCGATCCGGGGAGTCCCACGACTCCGTTTCGCGATCTCGTCCCTGCCTCCGTCATCGATGGAGACATTGAGAATCCGTGCCGAACGGGCCACCACCCGGCTCAACTCCTCCGGCGTATAGAACTCCAGTGTTCTGAAGATTCCAAAGCGCTCCCTGAGTGGAGCGGAAAGGAGCCCTGATCGAGTCGTGGCCCCCACAAGAGTGAACGGCTCCAGACGGTAACGGTGGCTGCGCGCGTGGGCACCCTTGTCGAAGATGAAATCGATGGAGAAATCCTCCATGGCGGGATAGAAGAACTCCTCGACCACTTTCGGCAGGCGGTGGATCTCGTCGATGAACAGGACATCGCCCCGCTCCAGGTTGGTGAGGATACTGATGAGATCCCCCCCTCTCTCTATTGCCGGTCCGGACGAGGATACGATGTTTACCCCCATCTCCCTTGCAATGATATGGGCAAGCGTCGTCTTGCCCAACCCCGGAGGGGAATGCAGAAGCACATGATCCAGAGGTTCATCTCTCTCCTTGGCGGCTTCTATGGCGATCCGAAGAGATTCCAGAACACGGGCCTGGCCGATATACTCGGACAGACGTTTCGGCCGCAGGTCCTGGAATTCCTCTGCCCCTTCGTCAGCCCCATGGCCAGACGTCTTCTCCTCCGGGGTGTTCCGGCTCATGAAGATTCTCCTGGTCGTTTCTCTCCCCTGTAGACCTCCTCGAAGAGTTCTTCAGGGGTCGTGATCGAAGGATTTCGCCTGAGGGCCTCCTCCACCATCCGGCGGGCCTCGGTCACTCTGTGCCCCAGATCCCTCACCAGAACCTTCTCTACCTGACTGCTCAGGTCCTCGGTCTCCACCACCGGGCGCCCCCTCTCCTCCCGCATGAGGGCGAATTTCCCCACCCTGCCGTGGAGGGCGGCGATAATCTTTTCCGCAGTCCTGGGACCTATGCCCTTGAGCCGTTGAATCGTGCCTGCGTCACGGTTCTCGATGGCTGCCGCGATGTAGGATATGTTCACCGTCAGGGCCTTCACGGCAGTGGTGGGGCCTATGTCGCCCACGGTAATGAGCTTCTCGAAGAACTCCTTCTCGGGTTCGGTATTGAAACCGATCAACAGGGGTCTTGGTTGGCGCTCGCTCTGCTGGTAGGAGATGTGGAGCCGGACCGTCTCTCCTTCCTCGCCTGCTCTGGTCCCGTTGAAGCTCTGCCGAACGATGGAGGGGAGAAGTATCTCGTAGCCCACCCCATGGGCGAGCACGACGACCCGGTCATCTTCCTTTTTTAGGAGTTTCCCCTCTATGTAACAAATCAACTCGCCGCACCCAGGACTTCGATGGCCGACCCGGTCTCTCCGATGCGAACCCTGCTTCCTGTTACAACCGGAGCCAGCCGCTTCTCGTTAGGCCTGTCAACGCCAAAGCCATGGCATCGGAGGCATGGTTGGGAGTGATCCGGCCTTCGATTCCGAGGATTCGTCTAAGACACTTCTCTATCTGGTCTTTTGGGGCCCGGCCGTTACCGGTCAGAGCCTTCTTGATCTCCGTGGGTTTGATCTCGGCTATGGGGATGTTCTGTTTCCAGGCAGCCAGTGAGACCACTCCCCGCACCGCGCCAAGCTGAATGGCGGTCCGGGGAAATCGGTGTACCACAAAAACATCCTCAAGAACCACCAGATCCGGGGCCCACCTCCTCATGATCTCGCTCACCCCGTCGAAAAGCCTGCAAAGACGAGAGGGCATGGAGTCACGAGAATCGGTTCTGATTCCTCCCCACTCACAGGGGTGCCCCCCCCTCTCGAGCGTTTCGACCACGGCAAACCCCGTCGCTGCCAGGCCGGGATCGATACCCATGGCCCTTCTCGTATCAGCCATCCCTGGATTCTTTCCCCACAGATCACATCCCCATCTCCCCCGGTCAGGAGCCTTCCAGTTCCTCCATCACGGAATCGGGGATGTCAAAATTGGCATAGACCTTCTGAACATCCTCGGAATCTTCGAGGGCCTCCATCAATTTGAGCATCCTTTCCGCATCCCGGCCTTCGAGCTTCACCGTGTTTTGGGGATACATGGTTATTTCGGCCAGATTGTACGGCAGGTTGGCCTTCTCCACGGCCTCTCTGACTTCTTCCTGAGCTTCGGGGGGGGTGATCACCTCGAACTCCCTGTCTGTCTCGTGAATATCCTCGGCCCCTGCATCGAGAACGACGTTCATGAGGGCCTCCTCCTCCACCTTCTCTTTGTCAAAAACGATGAGCCCCTTCTTATCAAACAGCCATGAGACGCAACCAGACTCCCCCAGGTTGCCGCCGTGTTTGGAGAAGATATGTCGCACATCGGCCGTTGTCCGGTTCTTGTTGTCCGTCAGTGTCTCCACCAAGACAGCCACTCCCCCAGGGCCGTACCCCTCGTAGGCAATCTCCTCATACCGGGCTCCTTCGAGTTCGCCCGTGCCCTTCTTGATCGCTCGTTCAATGTTCTCTTTGGGCATATTCTCGGCCTTGGCCGCAAGGATCGCCTGCCTGAGCCTGGGGTTGCCCGCCGGGTCACCCCCGCCCAACCGGGCCGCAACCATGATCTCCTTGATGAGTTTGGAGAATATCTTTCCCCTTTTTGCATCGGCTGCGCCCTTCTTGTGTTTGATGGAACTCCATTTGGAATGACCCGACATATCCCGTATCCTCCGAAACAATCCTAATCTAACGCTATATTTGGTGTTTTTCAAGCAGAGCTTTACAACATACAGCCCCTCTCTCCCTGCAGAATCCGCCCACCGGCCCAACTCCCGGGCGGGCCGGGCCGATGCCCAAGTGGAGTATAAAGGATTCTCACCGCTTCGACAACTCCTCCGCGGCCGAGCTCCTCCGCTTTCACGGACATCCACGGGACCGCGGTCTCCCCCTGCCGGAAATAAGAAAAAAGCCACGCGAAGTGGCCTCAAATCTCTCCTTCATATACCCGATACAGATCAGAGTGGGCTCAACTGGATTTGAACCAGTGACCTCCTGCGTGTGAAGCAGGCGTTCTCCCCCTGAACTATGAGCCCGCATTCGATGTTTATAACAGTTTTGTGGAAATGTCAATGGCCCTGAACCGGGGAGTTCCCCTCCCTGGAGTGGGCCGCCCCTGCCGCCTTGACACGCCTGGTGAGACCATATAAGATGAACGGCGTGGAAGAGCAAATCCTCAACTTCTTTAGGGAAAGCGGTGAGATAAAGGAGCGGTTCGTGAGGGAGAGTCTCGTCCCTCTGACAGCGGTTATCCGTGCAATAGCCCAGGCTCTTGAGGCGGGAAACAAGATTCTCCTCTTCGGCAACGGGGGGAGCGCTGCGGACGCCCAGCACATAGCAGCAGAGTTTGTCAACCGTATCTCCATGGAGCGACCTCCGCTGCCCGCAGTCTCCTTGGTGACGGATGCGTCGGTCCTTACCAGCATCTCCAATGATTACAGCTTCGCCGAGGTCTTTGCAAAACAGATAAAGGCCCTGGGCAGGAGTGGAGACATCGCCATGGGCATCAGTACAAGCGGAAACTCCCTCAACGTGGTCCGTGCCTTTGAGGCCGCGCGGGAAATCGGACTCGTCACCGTCGCTCTTACAGGGAACAACGGAGGGGCCATCGCCGAAATGGTCGATTATGCCCTGATCGTGCCCTCTGATAAGACTCCTAGAATCCAGGAAGCCCACATCACCGTCGGTCATGTGATCTGCGAGATGGTGGAGCATCTCCTTTTCAGGCTCCCAACATAGCGGCAAGAGGAATGGACCCCATCGATCTGACCCGTATCAAAACGACTTCTCTTTACACCCAGAAAAGAAGGGTCAAAAGCCGGGTCTTTGGAAGACCTTTCGTAGTGGGCGGTTCTTTCAGGGATTTTCTCGAGTCTCTTCCCCGCATCCTCGCCTCTTCCGAACTGAGGCAGGCGGCTGGGGAATTCGCGAGGGCCCACAGAGAGAGCAGGATGGCCGTCCTCGCCATGGGAGCCCATCCCGTCAAGGTGGGGCTGAATCCGGTTATCATCCAGCTCCTGGAAAAGGGGATCCTGACCGCCGTGGCCATGAACGGCGCCGGAACGATCCACGACCTGGAGGTCGCCATGGTGGGAGAGACCTCCGAAGACGTGGAAAGGGAGCTTGATCAGGGAACCTTCGGGATGGTGGAGGAGACTTCCTCGGTCATCAACAGGGCCATAGCCAGGGGCATAACCAGAGGGTGGGGAATAGGCAAATCCCTGGGCATGGAAATTCTCAATGGAGATTATCCCTTTGCCGGTATGAGTATCCTTGCAGCCGGGCAGAGGCTGGGTATTCCCATCACGGTCCACGTTGCCATCGGCACCGATATCAACCACATGCATCCCTCAGCCGACGGAGCGGCCATCGGCGCGGGCAGCCACCTGGACTTCAGGATCTTTGCCGGTGTCGTCTCCCGGTTGGAAGGAGGCGTCTATCTCAATCTGGGCTCTGCCGTGATCCTGCCAGAGGTCTTTCTCAAAGCCCTGGCCGTTGTACGAAACCTTGGCCACCAGGTCCAACATTTTACCGCCATCAACATGGATTTTATCCGCCATTACCGCCCGACGGTCAATGTGGTGGAGAGACCCACCCGGATGGGTGGCAAGGGCATAACCCTCATAGGCCACCACGAGATCATGTTCCCCCTTCTGGCGGCGGCGATTTTAGAGGAGGTAGGCCTGTAAATGAGCTCCCCCTTCAGGATCTGGCTCACTGCAGTGCGCCCCTTTGCGTATTCCGCCTCAGTTGTCCCGGTGGTCCTGGGTACCGTGCTCGCCTTTCAGGAAGGCAGCTTCGACTGGCTCCTCTTTGTCCTGGCTCTGGTCTCATCGGTCCTGCTGCACACCGGAACCAACCTGGTCAACGATTCTTTCGACTTTCTCAGAGGCGTCGATACCCCGGCCTCATACGGCTCGAGCAAGATGATCACCGGAGGAATCCTGACTGCAAGGCAGGTCCATAGGGCAGGGATTCTCTGTTTCTGCATGGCCACGGCGATAGGCCTCTACCTCGTCGTCGAGATCGGGATCACCATACTGATCCTGGGAATTATTGGGATCTTAGGCGGTTATTTCTATACGGCTCGGCCCTTCCAGTACAAGTACCATGCCATGGGTGATTTCTTCGTCTTCTTTCTCATGGGACCTCTCATGGTTTGGGGGGCGTATTTCGTACAGACCCGACTATACCGTTTCTATCCCCTGATCTTCTCACTCCCCGTGGGATTTCTGGTTGCAGCCATCCTCGTATCCAACAACATACGGGACACCAGGCACGACAGGGGAGTCGGCATACAGACCCTGTCGACCCTGCTGGGTTTCGAGCGGGCAAAATGGGAGTATCTGGTTATAGGTGCCTTTTCCGTCCTCCCCGTCCTGGTCTTCTCGGGGCTCGGCTTTCCTTTTCTGCTTGCGGCTTTTCTCGCTTTGCCCACAGCCCATAAGGCCCTTCGCCGAGTCCTGAGCGTCAAGGAGGAGAAGGCCGATGAGTTGGCTGCCATCGACGTGGTGAGCGCTCAGCTCCACCTCCAGGTGGGAGGGCTCATGATTGCCGGGCTGATGGTTTCCTCGTTGCTATGAGAGTATCCTCTGCCAATGCCTGGTCCTGACGACCCAGCCTTCTCATTGCGATCCTTATCTCGGACGGCGGCCCTGAGCTGCGATTTGTTCCGAGGATGGGTCTTACCGGAGGGGAAAATCAGGGACCTCCCTGATGAACTCTCATGTATCGTGGGGCGCTTTAACTCTCGTGCATCCACCGGTGCACCAGGAGCCGGAAGTCATATCGAACCACCGCCTCCTGGAGCGGCTCGGTTCTGCTGAGCCCAAAAGTCGTCTGTCTTGGACCGCACAGAAGCAGAACAGGGAACCCGTATTGCAGCCATCGACATCGGAAGCAACACCATTCTCCTCTTGGTAGCCGATGTGGGTGAGGATGGGAGAGTCCATCCTGTCAGGGAGGTGGAACGAACCACCCGGCTCGGCCGCGGGCTCGCCAAGACAGGACACCTCCATCCAGAGGCCCTGAAGGAAAGCCTCGGGGTGATCGATGATTATCTGGCAATGAGCAAGGTCCTGGGGGTGGACCGGATTCTCATTGTCGGTACCAGTGCTTTGCGCCAGGCCGACAATGCCGGCGATCTCGTCGATTCCGTGGAGCATCTCTACGGGCTTGAGATTCGGATCATCTCGGGTCTTGAGGAGGCAAGGCTCTCCTTTCTGGCGGTTGATAAGGAAATGGGCAGAGGCGCCCCTATCCTGGTTATCGATATCGGTGGCGGAAGCGTCGAATTCGTCCTGGGAGAAGGGGGAAGGATTTCCCACCTTGAGAGCCTCCACCTGGGAGCGGTGGCGTTGACCGAGACCTTCCTCCTTTCCAATCCGGTGAGTCAAGAGGAGTTCCGGCAGATGACGGACCATATCGCCTCGAACCTTCGTCGTCTCACCTTTACTCCCCCAGAAGACGTGGTCTGCCTCGGAGGAACGGCAACCACCCTTGCTGCCGTTCGAGTCGGAGCACGGGGATTCGATCCATCACTTCTTCACGGTTCCCTCCTGTCCTATAGGGAAGTGGCCCGCCAGGTCTCTCTCTACAGGATGATGACGCGGGAGGGAAGACTTGGGATCCCGGGTCTTCCCGAGGAGCGGGCCGATATAATCCTGGCAGGAGCGGCGATTCTTTTGGAGGCAATGCGTTTCCTGGGGTTTGCATCCTTCAAAGTGAGCTGCCACGGCCTGCGGTATGGCCTTGTATATGCGATTCTCCAGGGACACTGAGTTGAAAAAACGGGAGAATCGTGTTAAACATTCTTTAGGTAATCTGCACAGGTATAGAAATTTGGAAATCCAGGAGATCGTGTCTTGAGCCCCTTTTATCGAAACCTTGCCTTCTGGCTTGTTATCTGCCTGATCATGGTCTTACTGTTCCAGCTGGTAAAGGGACCGGGCATAAAGAGAGAACAGGAGATCGACTTCTCCACCTTTCTACAGGCAGTGGAGAATGGAAATGTGGCGAAGGTGAGCATCCAGGGAAATAGTATTACGGGCCAGTATGTCGAGGGCCCTCGGTTCAAGACCTACGCCCCCGAATATCCTGATCTGGTCAAGACCCTGAGAGAGGCCGGGGTCCGCATCGAGGCAAGGCCAAAGGCCGAGTCCCCTTTCTGGCAGTCGATCCTGATCTCGTGGTTTCCCATGATCCTCCTCATCGGTGTCTGGATCTTCTTCATGCGTCAGGTCCAGGTTGGGGGAGGAAAAGCACTGGCCTTCGGTAAGAGCCGGGCCAGGATCCTCAACAAGGAACACAATCGGGTCACCTTCAGGGACGTTGCGGGTATCGACGAGGCCAAGGAAGAACTCAAGGAGATCATCGATTTCCTCAAAGACCCCAAGAAATTCACTAAACTCGGAGGGCGGATTCCCAAAGGTGTTCTGCTGGTGGGGGCTCCGGGGACCGGAAAGACCCTCTTGGCCAAGGCCATTGCCGGAGAGGCTGATGTGCCCTTCTTCAGCATCAGCGGATCCGATTTCGTGGAGATGTTTGTCGGAGTCGGTGCATCGAGGGTCCGTGATCTGTTTATCCAGGGAAAGAAGAACGCCCCCTGTCTGATCTTCATCGACGAGATCGATGCGGTGGGGCGGCACCGGGGAGCCGGTCTCGGGGGGGGACACGACGAGAGGGAACAGACCCTGAACCAGCTGCTCGTTGAGATGGACGGATTCGAGTCCAATGAAGGGGTGATCCTCATCTCTGCAACCAACCGTCCTGACGTGCTGGATCCGGCTCTTCTCCGTCCGGGACGGTTCGATCGGCAGGTTGTGGTCCCGATCCCTGACATCAAAGGGCGGGAGGCGATCCTCCGGGTTCACACAAGGAAAACCCCGGTCTCAAAGGACGTGCAGCTCGACATCCTGGCCCGTGGGACCCCGGGCTTTACGGGGGCAGATCTCGAAAACATGGTGAACGAGGCCGCACTTCTCGCGGCTCGTTCGGGCAAGTCGAAGATCGAGATGAAGGATTTTGAGGAGGCCAAGGACAAGGTCCTGATGGGAACCGAGCGGAAAAGCATGCTCATAACCGAGGAGGAGAAGAGGAACACGGCCTACCACGAGGCTGGCCATGCTCTTGTAGCTATGCTGACACCGGGCACCGACCCCATCCACAAGGTGACCATTATCCCCAGGGGAAGATCCCTCGGTCTCACCCAGCAGCTTCCCATAGACGATAGGTATAACTATTCCAAGGACTACCTGATCAAGAAGATTTCCATCCTCCTGGGAGGCAGGGTCGCCGAGGAACTCGTGCTGAAGCAGCAGAGCACCGGGGCCAAGCAGGATATTGAAGAGTCCACCGATCTGGCCAGGAAAATGGTTTGCGAGTGGGGAATGAGTGAGAAGATGGGGCCGCTGACTTTCGGACAGAAAGAGGAACAGATCTTTCTCGGCAGGGAAATATCGCAACACAGGGATTACAGCGAAAATACCGCTCAGGAGATCGACAAGGAGGTCAAGAACATCGTCTCCGAGTGTTACGCAAGGGCAAGAGAGGTCCTCAAGGAGAATATCAACCTCCTTCACAAACTGGCCGGCACCCTGCTCGAGAAGGAGGTCCTCGACGGCCACCAAATTCAACTCCTTATCAAGGAGAGCACTGCCCAGGCTTAGCACGTCGATTTGTAAATACCGTGACCGATTCCTAGAATCATCATGAATGCCGATGCTCACTCAGCAGTGAGTCCTGAGTGAACGGGTTTGGCCCCTGATTTGTTAGTCGAAGGACCTAGCTGCCCGGTCGGCAGCGGGGCGGTCCATTCTCGAATACCCCCGACACCCTGCAGACGTATCAAGGCGAGAGAGACCATTGTCGGCGTCATCCGCTTATCGGGTCGCATTTACGGCCCTGTGACGGAAGGGCCATTCGGGATGGCGTTTGGACAGGGGGATGCGACCGAGGCCGAGGAGAAAAAACGATGGTCTGTGTGAGTCCAGTTTCAATCGCCGCCTTGGAAGAGGCGGTCACCGAGCTGAAGAAGATCGGCGTCCCCTCTTCCGACGCGGATAGGTTTGCCCGTGAGGCGACCTATCTCCATCTCAAGATCGAACAATTGGACAGTGAGGCCGTGCCCTCCCTGGAGCGCTCGGCCCGTTCTCTCGGCATGCGCCTGGCCGTTCCCCCTGTTTCATCGGGCCATCCGGGAAGATACGGCATTCTCCTGTCAGGATCGATCTCCCAGATAAAGAGGCTCGCAGGGGAGATTGAGGAGGAATCGCCCCAACTCCGTGGGATATCCAGACAGATCCAAAACCTCCTGCACAATATGGGGAAGACCCGATTCGCCATCCCATGCGGGAGCACGACGCTCCATCTCGGGGAGAGAACCCTGGTCATGGGAGCCGTCAACGTGACGCCCGACTCTTTTTCGGACGGGGGCACCTTCCTGCAACCCGAGCGGGCCGTGGCCCGGGCTCTGGAAATGGTCGACCAGGGAGCGGATCTGATCGACATCGGAGGAGAATCCACCAGGCCTGGATCAAGGCCCGTGGACATCGAAGAGGAACTGGCCCGTGTGATTCCCGTTGTCAAAGAGGTAGCTTCAAGGACCGATATCCCCATCTCCGTGGACACGAGGAAGGCACGGGTCGCCCGGGAAGCACTCGAGGCCGGTGCAAGAATCGTCAACGATGTGAGCGCACTGCGTTTCGATCCCGAGATGGGGCCGGTTGCAGCCGCCTACGGTGCACCTGTCGTGCTGATGCACATGCTTGGAACGCCGGAAACCATGCAACAGCACATACACTATGTCTCCCTTTTCTCAGAAATCATGGAGTACCTTAGAGAGAGCATGGATATCGCGCAAAAGGCCGGAGTCGATCCCGAGCGGATTATCGTCGACCCGGGAATCGGCTTCGGCAAGACCGTGGAGCATAACCTGGCCATCATAAAACATCTCTCCCGTTTCAAGGTCCTGGGCAGGCCCATCCTTATTGGAACCTCCAGAAAATCTTTTATAGGAAAGATCCTCGATCTGGATGTCAAAGAGCGTGAAGAGGGAACCATCGCCTCTGTTGCAGCCTCGATTCTCAGCGGAGCACATATAGTGCGCGTCCATAACGTGAGAAACGCCGTGAGAGCCGCACGTATCACAGACGCCGTAAAAGCGGTCTCTCTCACGGAAGCATGACACAGGGTCTCGATTCCTCGTCACCGAGAAGTCCTTCTCGCTCACTCCATTGCCGAGTTCTTGAATGCACACGTCCTGTGTGTTCCGGCTCTTGCACCGGGCCAGCCTTTGTGGTGCAGTACCTTTCAATGTGGTGCATTCCCTCACGGGGCTTCAGCGAGTGTTGGCCTGCCCTTTGCTTGACAAACAGAGATGAGGGGATATCATAAGTGACACCGGAGAACGGGGGAGGACGAGGTGTTCCAAGGGGAGAGGGCAATGGAAAAGCTCTTCGGTACAGATGGAGTCAGGGGTGTCGCCAATGTCCATCCTATGACAGGAGAGATGGCCATGCAGATCGGGAGGGCGACGGCTCACCTTTTCAAGAACAAGGGCGGACGCCACCGCATCGTCATAGGAAAAGACACCCGTGTATCAGGGTACATGCTCGAAACCGCCCTTGCTTCGGGCATCTGTTCCATGGGGGTCGACGTACTCCTGGTCGGACCCATGCCGACCCCTGCTATAGCCTTTATCACCCGATCGATGAGGGCGGATGCAGGAGTAATGATTTCAGCCTCCCACAATCCTTTCTATGACAACGGGATAAAGATCTTTTCCCATGACGGGTTCAAACTCCCCGACAAGGTTGAAGAAAGGATCGAATCTCTGATCTCTTCCAATTCGATCGGTTCACTGCGGCCGACGGCAAGGGATGTGGGCAAGGCCTTCCGGATAGACGACGCACGGGGCAGATACATCGTCTATCTCAAGAACACCTTTCCTTCCCACCTGAGCCTGGACGGCCTGAAGATCGTCCTTGATTGCGCCAATGGAGCGGCCTACCGGGTCGCTCCGACTGTTCTGGAGGAACTTGGCGCCGAGGTGATCCCTATCGGTGTGGATCCAGACGGTGAAAACATCAACCTCAACTGCGGATCCCTCCACCCCGAGGTGGCGGCCGGACGGGTCCTCGAGAGCGGCGCTGATCTGGGAATGGCCCTCGACGGAGACGCCGACCGGATCGTCTTCGTTGATGCCCGGGGAAATGTGGTGGACGGCGACCACATCATGGCCATATGCGCAACCGACATGATCCAGGAAAAAAGGCTGAAAAAGAAGACTCTGGTAACCACCATCATGAGCAACATGGGTTTGGAGAAATCCCTCGAGGTCTATGAAGGTAGGGTCGTGAGAACCGCCGTGGGCGACCGTTATGTGGTCGACGAAATGAGACGGGGCGGTTACAATATGGGGGGGGAAAAATCCGGCCATACCATCTTCTTAGACCATAACACGACCGGCGATGGTGTGGTTACAGCCTTGCAGGTGCTCGCCATCATGGTCAAGAGGGGGAAACCCCTGGCCGATCTTGCCACCATTATGACGCCCTTCCCACAGGTTAGCTTCGATATAGGTGTCAGGAAGAGGGAGAATCTGTCTGAGATAGCGGAGATAGACCGGAAAATCAAAGCCATCGAACAGGAGCTTGGGAAGAACGGGAGGATGGTCCTTCGTTATTCCGGCACAGAACCGGTCATCCGACTCATGCTGGAAGGAGAAAGGGAGGATCGGATCCAAGAGATGGGCCGTGATCTCTCTGAAGCCATCGAAAGGAACCTGGGGTGATCTTTGGGATAGGAGTCGACGTGGTTCACATCCCGAGAATGGATTCCATCACGAAGCGCTGGGGAGAGCGATTTGTCCGGAGAGTATTTACTGAAGAGGAGATCGAGTACTGCCGGTCACAGAGAAATCCGTCGCCCCATCTTTCAGTCCGCTTCGCTGCGAAGGAGGCCTTCTTGAAGGCTCTGGGCCTGGGTTACAGCCAAGGAATCCGCTGGAAGGATATCGAGGTCACACGCCACCCCTCCGGACGGCCGGTGATTCGACTCCGGAACCACGCAAAGGCGCTCTGCAAGCGGTATGGAATCACCAGGACCCATGTCTCCATGAGCCATGACGGAACCTGTGGGCTTGCCCAGGTCGTCTTGGAGAAAGAGTCCTCTTGAAGGTCCGTGGATTCCTGCGCTGAGTGGTTAGACTCGCCGGTACGGCAGCCGTGGCGCACCCGCCCGTCGAGGAGGAGGCGACAACTCGCAAGCATCCTCGATCGGAAGGTTGGGAACTCAACAGATATGCCGGTTGATATGAACAAATCGAGTTGTTATAATAGACGCGAGAGAGGGGTTGCAAATGGCTATAGAGATGAAGGTAAAGTTTCTGACTTTTGATCCTTCCTCAAACGGGTTCGTGGTGCTGCTGGCCGATCTCGAAAACAGACATGCTCTGCCCATCTGGATCGGCCCCTTTGAGGCTAACGCCATCGCCCTGAAGTTGAAGGACGTATACTCTCACCGGCCCATGACCCATGACCTCATTCGAAACATTCTGAAGCTCTTTCATTCCGAGGTCCTGAAGATCGAGGTTATGGATCTCAAGGACAACACCTACTACGCCCTGATTCACCTGAAGGCGAAGGGCAAGGAAATAACCATAGACTCCCGGCCGAGCGATGCTATTGCTGTGGCCTTGGGAGCAGGGGCACCGATTTTCGTAACCGAAGAGGTCCTTTCCAAGGCGAGGACGATCGAACTGGATCGAGGCATGGAGGAGGACCAGTTGAAAGAGTGGCTCGAGAGTCTCAATCCTGAAGACTTCAAGTACAAGGCTTGACCGCCAGGCCCCCTCCTGAAAACCCTTCTTTGAAAGCGCTGCCTCTCTTTTGTTTCCCAGGCTGGCTCCTTGATTCTTGCCTGCTCCGCTGGAGAGGCTTGATTTCCCTCCGCTCTCGTGGTAAAAGCATTATCTCTCGTTCAGGGTCTCTACAGGTCGGACGAGCAAAAAGACACGATCCTTTGAAGCGAAAGTTCGTTATCGAGTCTCATGGGGCTGCACAGACCCGCAAAATCGGGAGACTCCTAGGCCGCTTGCTCCAGCCGGGATGTGTGGTTGCACTCCGGGGAGAGTTGGGCTCAGGAAAGACCGAGTTTGTCAAGGGGCTGGCTTGCGGACTAGGTGTCGAGAAGAGCTCTCCCGTCTCGAGCCCGTCTTTTGTCCTGGTCAATGAGTATCCAGGCAGGCTTCCCCTCTACCACCTCGACTTGTACCGGCTGTCCGGGAGTCGAGACCTGGAAGAGATAGGACTGGACGAATACCTTTATGGAAGCGGCGTGACCGTCATCGAATGGGCGGAGAAGGCTGGCCCTTTTCTGCCGCCCCAGCATATCTGGATCGACATCGAGTGGGCCGGCCCAAGCGGCCGAAGGCTGGTCTTCAAGGCATCGGGAAAGGCGAACGCGGAGATTCTCAGGGCTGCCCTCGGAGGACTCGGGCCGGTCCGTTTCCGAAGGAGAATATGACTCATGGCTCTGGTTGTCCAGAAATACGGTGGGACCTCTGTGGGTGATGCGGAAAGGATCCGAAGTGTGGCTCGCCGGGTGATGGGGACCAGGACAAAGGGGGACCGGGTCGTTGTCGTGGTCTCTGCCATGGCGGGGGAAACCGACCGGCTCTTGAGCCTCGCCCAACAGATCGGGAACTCCCCCGACAAGAGGGAACAGGACGTTCTCCTCTCCACGGGAGAGCAGATCTCCGTTGCCCTTCTGGCCATGGCTCTCAAATCGATGGGCCAGGAGGCCCAATCCTTCCTGGGATCTCAGATAAGGCTCCTCACCGACAGTTTCTTCGGGAAGGCGAGGATCAGGGAGATTGAGGCGGACAGAATCACGGCAGCCCTTGAGGCGGGAAAGGTTCCCGTTGTGGCCGGGTTCCAAGGAATAGACGACAGGGGCAACATCACCACTCTCGGCCGGGGCGGTTCGGATACGACCGCCGTAGCCATCGCGGCAGCCCTGAGAGCGGACGTATGTGAAATCTACACGGATGTAGACGGGGTTTATACCACAGACCCTGCGGTCTGTGAAAAGGCCCGGAAACTACATAGAATTTCCTACGAAGAGATGGTGGAGATGGCGAGCCTCGGCGCCAAGGTTCTGCAGATTCGCTCCGTGGCACTGGCCATGAGATATGGTGTGCCGCTTCATGTCCGGTCATCATTCAACCATCATGAGGGAACCTGGGTCTGCAGGGAGGACAAAGAGATGGAGAGGGTACTCGTATCAGGGGTCACCTACGACAAGGGGGAGGCCAAGATCACGGTCACCCGGGTCCCCGACAGACCCGGGATCGCAGCCGGGCTTTTCGGAGCCCTGGCAAAGGAAGACGTTCTGGTGGACATGATCATCCAGAACGTGAGCCGGGAAGGTTACACGGACGTGACCTTTACGGTCCTGAAGACCGAAGCGGCCAAGGCCCTTACGGTTGCAAAGAACGTGGCCCGAGAGATTCGGGCAGGTGATGTACTTCTCGATACGGATATCGCCAAGGTCTCCATAGTGGGTGCAGGGATGAGGACCCACTGGGGAGTGGCCTCCTTGATGTTCAATGCACTTGCCAGGGAGAACATCAACATCCAGATGATCAGCACGTCGGAGATCAAGATCTCCTGCGTCATCGAGTCCAAATACACGGAATTGGCGGTTCGGGCTCTTCACGACGCCTTCGAGCTTGATAAAGGACAGGTAAGAGAGGAGATCCCACCCGATGGAAGCCATTAGGATCTACGATACCACCTTGCGCGACGGGGCCCAGGCCGAAGACATAGCCTTTTCGGTGGAGGACAAGGTCAGGATCGCCAGGAAACTCGACGAACTCGGCATCCATTACATCGAGGGGGGGTGGCCAGGAGCGAACCCCAAGGATTTCCAGTTCTTCCGCGAAATCAGTCGTGTTTCACTCACCGGAGCAAGAATCGCCGCCTTTGGCAGTACCTGCAGGCCCGGGAAGCGGCCCGAAGAGGATAGTAATATTCAGACCCTCCTCCAAACGAATTCACCGGTCATCACGATCTTCGGAAAGTCCTGGGACATCCACCCGAGGGAGGTGATGAGAATCGACCTTGAGGAGAATCTCGACATGATTTCCCGGTCTGTCGAGTTCCTGAAGAAGAGAGTCGAAGAAGTCATATACGACGCCGAGCACTTCTTCGACGGCTACAAGTCCAACCCGACCTATGCCCTGTCCACGGTGAAGCGTGCCCAGGAAGCCGGAACTGACTGTATCGTTCTGTGCGACACGAATGGGGGAACCCTACCTTGGGAGCTGGAAGGGATCATCAGGGAGATCAAACCCCACATTTCGGTCCCCTTGGGGATCCATGTCCACAACGATTCCGAAACCGCCGTGGCCAACACACTCCTGGCGGTTCGAAACGGCATCTCCCACGTCCAGGGAACGATCAATGGATACGGTGAGCGCTGCGGCAACGCCAACCTCTGTTCCATCATCCCGGCCCTCAAGTTGAAACTCGGCTATGAATGTATATCCGACGACCAACTCAGGAGGTTGAGGGAGGTCTCGAGGTTTGTGAATGAACTCGCCAACATTCCTCATGACAAGCACCAACCCTATGTGGGAGACAGTGCCTTTGCCCACAAGGGAGGTATCCATGTAAGCGCGGTCCGGAGAAACCCAAGAGCCTATGAACACTTCCGTCCTGAGTTGGTGGGAAACCGGGAGCGCGTTCTCATCTCCGATCAGGCGGGACAGAGCACGATCCTCGCCAAGGCGGCAGAATTCAAGATAGACCTGAAGAGCAAGGAGCCGGTCATCAGGAAAATACTCTCCGAACTCAAGGAACTGGAGAGCCAGGGGTTTCAGTTCGAGGGAGCGGAGGGATCTTTTGAGATCCTCATGAAAAAAGCCCTCGGAAAGCACAGGCGGTTCTTCGAGCTGGTCGGATTCCGCGTTATCGTTGAGAAGAGAGCGGAAGACGAACCCCCCATCTCAGAGGCCACTATCATGATCAGGGTGGGTGACAGAATCGAACACACAGCGGCCCTGGGGAACGGCCCGGTGAATGCCCTTGACAACGCCCTTCGCAAAGCCCTGGAGAAGCTCTATCCAGAGCTCAAAGAGGTAAAGCTCGTGGATTTCAAGGTGAGGATCCTCTCCAGCATTCAGGGAACCGGAGCCGCCACAAGGGTTCTCATCGAATCCCAGGACAGCCGGGACAAGTGGGGGACGGTCGGTGTCTCTGAAAACATCATCCAGGCCAGCTGGCAGGCTCTGGTAGACAGCATCGAATACAAACTGCTGAAGGAAGAAAAGTAGAGAACCGACAAACAGAGAGGTTCAGTCTGTGAAAGGCCCTCTGCACGGCACGGAAAGGTCGGCTTGGACTCTGCTGCCGGAACAGAAGGGTCTCCTCGCCGCCCTCCTCATCGTCCTGGCCCTTTTCTGGTGGACCAGGGGTCGACCCGGCTTTCTCCCGTGGCGACAGGATCGGGTCGATCCAGGTGTGCGGCCCGATCCTTTTGTTCTCGAAATCGAGGGACCCCTCGTACGATCCGGCATCTACACCTTTCCTTCCCCCGTTACCCTTGAAAGAGCCCTCGTCACTGCAGGAATGAAAAGAGAGTTCGTTCCCATGCTACCCGGATCCATACCGCTGGCAACCGGCACCACCGTCGCTGTGTCCCGATCCGGCGACCGACTCACGATTCGGACGAAACCTATGGGTCCGGAGAAGAGGATTCTCTACGGGATCCCCATCGACCTCAACGCCATCGGGGCCGACGAGCTGACACTGGTTCCGGGTATCGGCCCCACCATTGCCGGGAGAATCCTCCATTACAGGAATCTGCACGGGAATTTCACGGACCTCGAGGAGTTGCTCAATGTATCGGGCGTGGGCAGAAAGAGACTCGAGGCACTCCGGCCATACCTCTCCGTTACGAGGGTTCAACCTCCTATCCCCTGATAATTCTGGGCAGCATCATGTGATGGTGGGGGCAGATGGACTTCGGATTCTGATAGACCGCGCCTGCGAAGGCGGCCATATATCTCCTTATATCGGCAAAGGAGACGATCTCGTCCACAAAGCCCTTCTTGGCACAGTAGACCGGCCTGGACTTCTCGTAGTAATCCTTTGCCAGGGCATTCATCTTCACGATAATGGGCCCAATGGGACGACCGGCTTCCCTCTCCTTGACCAGCCTCCGCGAGAAAGAAGCCACCGCTGCGGTCTCCCCGTGCATGACATAGATCTCCGTAGTCGGCGTCCCCAGCGTGAAGGCGTTGTGGTTGTTCGCAGTGGGGCCTCCCATTATGTAATGAGCCGCCGCCGTTCCTTTTCTCAAGACGACGAGCATCATAGGCACGTCGGTCTGCTCTATGGAATAGATGAGGGACTGGCCAAGGCCCAGCAATTCGGCCTTCTCAGCGAGATCGCCCACATCGATCCCCGTGGTGTCCTGAAACCATATAATGGGAATTCGATCCCGGCCGCAATGGGTCACGAATTCGTTCATCTTGATGAGACCCTGGCGATAGAGCTTTCCCCCTATGCCCGGATAGGGGGCGTATTCCGGGTAACCACGAGGAAGGAACCCCTGCCGGTTTCCGATGATCCCCACGAGGAAGCCGTCGAGCTTTGCCAGACCCGTATACACCTCTGGACCATAGTCGGGCCTGAACTCCATATGCTCACTGTTGTCTGTGAGTCTGGCTAGCACTTCTTCGAACTCGTAGGCCGCCTTCTGATTGAACGGAACCAGCCGCTCTATCTCGTTTGGCGAGAATCTCGGCTCCTTCGGTTCGGCCACCCTGAAAAACCTGGGGTTGTAGGCGGGCAGATCCTTCATGTGCTCCTTCAAAGCATCGAGAACCCCCTCCTCGGTCTCGTATACCTCCTTGAAAAACCCCGTCTCATTGTAGTGGATCTCCACTCGCCCCGGGGGGGCAGCCTTGAATTTCTTGGTCGCCTCGATGATCTGTTCCGCACCCTCCTCGTCAAAATAGCCCTTCGGGCTCATGCCGCTCACAATACCGCCGCCTCCCACGGCGATATTGCATCTGCTGTGGGCGATGAGCAGACTCGGGCTGATCCCCTGATACCCGCCGCCAGCCGGGTTAGTACCCCAGATCCCTGCAAGCACCGGGATGCCCAGCTTCTCCAACTCGGCGTGTCTGAAAAAGGTAGCTCCGTTTCCCCTCCGGTTCGCATAGACCTTTTCCTGTTCGGTCAACTTCACGCCGCTGCAGTTGACCAGCCAGACCAGGGGGATATGGAGGCGCTTGGCCAGATCGGTCACGCGGAGGATGTTCTCGGCCTGGCCCGCAATCCATGCCCCTGCCATGACCTTGTTATCAAAGCCGATAATCACGGCCCACCTCCCACTGACCTTTCCCAATCCGTCAACCACCCCTGTGGTACCCGATTCCTCTTCCATGGGATCAAATAGGGTATGGAGGGGACACCACGTGCCGGGATCAACGAGATATTCCAGTCTTTCGTAGACAGTCCATTCTCCCCTCCCGTGGAGTCTCTCTTCGGGAAGGCCGGCCTTTCTGACCCGATCCACCTCACCTGCAAGAGACTTCTCGACCTCTCTGATCTGCGTCACACTCTGTTCGCTCTGTTTGATCTGAGCATCGCTCAGGGGCCTTCCAAACTCCTTCATCCGTTCAAAATAGGGTCTCATCTGACACTCCTCCCCTCCGGCTTCTTGCCCGGTCTTGCTGGAAAATCCTTCCCAAAACCCTCGCAGCGTTGACAGGCTCTAAGAAGCTTGTTACATTTGTCACAAACCCGTTTATCATACCTGAACCGAAACTTCAAGCAGAATGAGCGGCACTTGCAGAACCTCCGGCGCCCGGCATCTCCCGATCACTCGAAACGAAACGGGAACCCGAATCCAGGAAGCAAGAATAAGACCCTGGGCCCCTCCGCTTCCGGGCAACAGCCCCATCCCTTCGCTCGCCAAAGCCGCGCAGCCGGAGGGATACGGAACTGACTCTTGAATCCTGCTATGTACGACCCGATACGTCTCGCCGGGAAAATCGAATCGGCAGTCTGCAGGGGAAGCCTTCGCAAATACTATCGCTACCGCCCCGCCGGATTCTACGGCGGTATAGCAACTGCGGACTGTGTGGGGTGTTGCCTCAGGTGCCGCTTCTGCTGGGCTCTCAATATCACGGACCGCCCCGGAAAGGTCGGCCGCCTTTACTCTCCGGAAGAGGTAGCCGCCCGTCTCGTCCGCATCGCCCGCAGCAAGGACTACCACCAGGTCCGGGTGAGCGGGAATGAACCCACCCTCTGCCCCGACCACCTCCGGGGAATCCTCGAAGCAGTGCCTCAGGACCTGCTATTTGTCCTCGAAACCAATGGAATCCCCATCGGAGCCGATCCTGGATACGCGGAGATGCTCGCCCACTTCTCCAACCTCGAGGTGAGGGTGAGCCTGAAAGGAGCCACACGCGAGGAATTTCAGAAGCTGACAGGAGCAAGGCCCGAGGCCTTCGACCTCCAGCTAAGAGCCTTGGAAAATCTCCTCCGGTGGGGAGTGAGGTGTTACCCGGCAGTAATGGCCAGCTTCTCCACTCGTAGAAACATCGAGGCCCTGAGAAGACGGCTCGAGCTTCTCGAACCCGATTTCTGCGATCTCGAGATAGAGGAGGTCATCTGCTATCCGAGAGTACAGAAAGAGTTGGAGAGAGCCGGCTTGAAGGTAACGGAGAGCTGGGGGTATCGGCCTGGCTGATCGAGCTCAGAGTTTCAGCTTCTCGAAAAATTCGTCCCACAGTTTCCTCGATTCAGACCCCATTCTGCTGACAAATACTCCAGCCTCCATCTGGTACGGCTCCTGACCGGTGAACCAGAGCTTGAACCATCGCATCTCTCCTTCGGCCCGGATGGTCTTTCCATCGGCTTCGATTTCCAGGTCCACCCCGAACTCCGGTCTCTCACTCTCGCCGTCTGCAAAGAGGGGAGAGAGTTCAGCGTGGAGAGGTGTCGCCTTTACCAGAAGGCCCTCAAAAGAGATGTCCCCTGTCCTTCCACTTATGTTTCTCCCCTTTCCCGAGATCTTCCGATCTTCGAGGCTCTTCCTCCTGCCCGCTCTAAAGGAGAAAGAAACATTCAGGGATACAGGGTATCTGGGATATTTCCTCCGCTCGCAAAAATCCTTTTCAGACATGCCTTCTCTCCCTCCGAATCGGCCCGAGACGCGAAGGCCTTCGGCTCCCGTGCCGTCAAGGGAACTATAAATTAAATCAGGGAATCAGTCAAACGGTTGATTTGCGAAACGGTAAAGACACCCAGGACCTGCCAGGCACGATCCCGTGGGGGGCGGTTCAGGGGAGGGCTGCTTCACTTCCCCGGGTATAGAGTCTCTCCTGCCGCCGCCGCAAAAGGACCATGACCACCATGAGCAAGACTGTCAGAAAGATCAAGAGTGCAGCCACGGCGGCGATCGTAGGGTTGATCTCGTCCCGGATTCCGTCCCACATCTGCTTCGGCAGAGTCTTTGCTTGAACGCCTGAAATGAACATGGCGGTGATCAATTCGTCGAAACTCCTTATAAAGGCAAAAAGTACGGCCGTAAGGATACCCGGCCTGATTATGGGGAGGGTCACGTTGAGGAACGTCCGTACCCTTCCTGCTCCAAGGCTCATGCTGGCCTGTTCCAAACGCTCATCAAACCCTTTGAGTGTGGAGGTCATGACAACCACCACATAGGGAACTGCCAGAACAGTGTGTGCAAGAACAAGTCCCCAGACCGTCCCGATCATCTTGAGCCTGGCGAAAAAGAAGTAGAAGGAGACGGCACTTATGATCCAGGGCACGATCATGGGTAGGAGGAAGAGGGCGTACAGGGGCTGCTTGCCCCTGTAATGACCCCGAACCAGGCTCAGAGAGGCGAGGGTCCCCAGGAAAGTTGCCAGTATCATCACAGGGACGGCCACACGGAAACTGTTCCACGTCGCACGCATCCACGCCTCTGAGGAGAAATACCCCTTGAAAAGAGCCAATCCCCACTCTCGTGGGGGAAAGTGGAGAACGAATTCATTGGAAAAGGCGATGGGCACTACAATCACCACAGGCATGATCATGAATACGAATACCAGTGAACATATCCCCGGGATTCCGAGATTGCTCCACCGGAGTCTCCTCAGAAATCCGGGACTCATGCGCGAGACGAGGCCCCAAATCCGCGCGAGTCGATCCTCAAGTCTCCAGAATCCCTGCTCGAAGGCCGAAGCCCGCTCCTCGGTCCAAAAAGAGCCCCACGCCCGCGAAAAAAAACCCGCCGCCTCTGCCCTCTCCTCGACCGAATCCGCCTGGCCTGTGCCGGAACCTACCACTCCCTTCCCCCCGAGCAGCATATCAAGACCGAGAAAACGGTTGTATATGAAAAAGAGGATCAGAACCACGCAGAGGAGCACGACACTCAGTGCACTGGCAAATCCCCAGTTGGACACTTCCTCCAACTGGGTCTGGATACTTATTGCGATCATCGTATCCCTGGGTCCACCCATGAGGGCCGGGGTCACAAAGAAACCCACGCAGACGATAAAGGTGAGCAGAAGTGCCGCTCCGACTCCTGGAAGACTCAGAGGAAAGAAAACATTCTTGAAGGATTGCCAGGGAGTAGACCCCAGATTATCGGCCGCCTGTACAAGACGCCGGTCGATCCCCTGCATCACGCTCAGCATGGGGAGGATTGCATAGGGAAGCATCACATATACCATTCCCACGCATACGCCGATACGGTTGTACATCAAGCGAATGGGATGATCAACCAGGCCCAGGCCCTTTAACATGTTGTTGATCACACCGTACCTGCCGAGTATCATCATCCATGCATAGGTCCTGACCAGGACCGAGATCCAGAAGGGAAGTACCACCGCAATCAGGAGAACCGCGGCCCAATTCGATTTGGAGGAGCTGAGATAGTAGGCAATGGGGTAACCAAGAAGGACGCAGAGCAACGTGACCAGGATACTTATTTGCAAGGTGTTCCACAAGACCCTCATGTAGACAGGGTATTTCAGGATGGCGAGGTAGTGCTCACCGGTCAACTCCGGGTCGAATGCGCTCTCAATAAGCACGCCCCAGAGGGGGTAAAGGAAAAAAACCAGCAAATACCCCACGAGCGGCCCAAGGAGAAGCAGGTGGCCCCACCTACCCCTCCTTGACCGGAAAACCGCGGCCAGCCCAGCTACCAGGCCATCCATCTCAGAATCCCTTTCTCATTTTCAGGGACACAGCAGGCCGAGGCCGTCTCCGAGAAGCAACCGACCTCGGCCCCATCTCGACGTCCCCTACTCCATCTTCCAGGCTTCCCACCTGCGCTCCACGTCTTTCTCGTGTTCAGCATACCATTCTCCGCTAACGATCAGCCCCTTTGCCAGATTCTCCGGGTAGGTAGGCATGAGAACGGCCTTTTCCTTACGGATATGGTCATAGGCCTTCTTGTTTGCAGGGCCGTAGTTGGTCCACTCCGCAAAGGCCGCCTGCCGCTTCGGATCAGATGCAAAGGCGATGAACTTCATCGCCGCATCCCTGTTCTTGGATCCCTTGAGAATCGTCCAGTAATCCAAAACCACGAGCTGGTCGTTCCATTCCCAGGTGACAGGGACGCCTTGGTCGGCCAGCTGGATCATCCTGCCTCCCGGCACCAGGCCTATGTCCGCCTCTCCTTCCCGCATGATCTGCTGTGATTGCCCTCCGCTCTTCCAGAATACGCGGATATTGGGCTTGAGCTCGCTCATCTTCCTCAGGGCACGATCAACGTCGATGGGGTAGACCTTGTCCCTGGGAACGCCGTCGGCAAGAAGGGCGGCCTCGAGGTTCGAGACGGCGGTGAGTTTCATGGTACGCGGCCCCGGAAACCTCTTGACATCCCAGAGGTCCTTCATCGACCTCGGTCCCTTCCCTGCAGGCCACTTCTCGGTGTTGTAGCTGATGTTGTAAGAATAGTAGATCAAGCCCACCCCGTACCGGGTCGCCGATCCCTCGACGAAATCGTCCTTCTTGATCATGCTCAGGTCCAGCGGCTCGAAAATGTCGTTCTTCACCCCTCTGGCGTACATCCGGCTCTCGCACTCCACGATATCCCATTCGATGTTACCGCTCTTTACCTGGGCCTCCATCTGGGCATAGGTGGGGAAGGTGGTGAAAATCACGTTGATCCCGGTTGCCTTGGTAAAGGGCTTCCCGATGGTCTCCTCAAGACCCTTGTTGTAGGTTCCACCGTAACTGCAGACGGTGATCGTAGTCCCCGCCACGGCGCTCGTGGCAGCAAATACGATGCATAGAAAAAACAAGAAAAACATACTGCGTCTCATTCCCGTACCTCCTTTCCTTTTCAGGGTTGTTGGCATTCTCCTTCCAGCCCGTCATACGACGGTTCCATCCATCTCATTCCAACCGATCCTGACATGGTCGCCTCGTCCGTGTCTCACACTTCCGAGGCGGTTCTGCACCTTCATGACGATCACCCCCTCCCTCCGGTCATGGGTGACGTGGGATAGGCGGACATAGTACTTGGTTATGTCACCCAGAAATATTGTGTCCACAACGGTCCCTTCATACGAACAGATGCCCCGAACCCCCTCTTCGACGAACATCACTTTCTCGGGCCGGACTGCAAGGTGAACCCTCTGTCCGGGTTCAAACCGCCTGGCTGCATTAGCCCGGATTCTTCGGACGCAGGGACCGGAGACATAGACAGCCCCCTCCTCGACACCGAGGATCTCGGCCTCGAAGAAATTAGTTTCCCCGACAAAGTCAGCCACGAACTCGTTGGTCGGACGATCATAGACAGCG
Source organism: Deltaproteobacteria bacterium (assembly GCA_019308905.1). Lineage (NCBI taxonomy): Bacteria > Pseudomonadati > Myxococcota > Myxococcia > Deltaproteobacteria bacterium. The sequence goes on along the minus strand of JAFDHF010000005.1, from coordinate 18,574 downwards.
AGCGCCGTTCCGATCTGTTCGATTCGGCCGTCCTTCATCACGGCGATTCGAGTCGACATGGTGAGGGCCTCTTCCTGATCGTGGGTCACGTAGAGAATGGTTATCCCGAGCTTTTCCTGGATGTGTTTGAGCTCAAGCTGCATGTGCTCCCGAAGCTTCTTGTCCAGTGCGCCCAGAGGCTCGTCCATCAGCAGGATCGGCGGCTGAAAAACCAGTGCCCTGGCAAGGGCGACCCTCTGCTGCTGTCCGCCGGAAAGCTGAGCGGGCCGCCTGAAACCCAGACCCCGGAGTTGTACAACCTCGAGGATCTCCTCCACCATCTGCCGGGCCTTTGCCCTGGGGACCCGCCTCATCTTCAAGGGATAGGCTATGTTGTCATAGACGGTCATATGGGGGAAGAGGGCGTAGTTCTGGAACACCATGCCTATGTTGCGGCGATACGGGGCAATCTCCGTAACATCTTTCCCGCCGATCAAAACCCGTCCCTTATCAGCCCTTACAAACCCGGCAACCACCATGAGGGTGGTCGTCTTGCCGGACCCGGAGGGGCCGAGGAGAGTCACGAACTCATGCTCGGCAATATCCAGGCTGACATCATCCACCGCGACAGCCTCCCCGTACCGCTTGCTTATTCTCTCCAGAGAAACATGGGCACCCATAATTCCCCCGTTTCGGCTCCCCTGTTGTCTTGCTCCTATCTCTCCTCTTTCCCGACCTTGCAGAACATCCCTCTCATTATAGCCGAACCCATCTCCCGGTTGAAGGGTGGGCCGTCGTCGGTGAGAACGTTGATGTTCGATTCATCCCAACCGAACAGATCCGCCTCCTCCCTTTCGGGAAACCACCACGCATAGTCTACCTCCACGGTCCGGGGATCCAAGGTGTCGGCAAGGCTCGCCTTCTGTCTTATCTCCCCCCTATCCGTGGAGATACGAACCCAGTCTCCGTCCTCGATTCCCAGTCTCCTGGCCGGCTCAGGATGTATCTTCATTACAGGTTCGGGCTTTGCACTCCTGAGCGATTGGATCTGCCTGCCTCCGGAATGCCGGTAGACCTCCGCCTTTCTCGATGTAAGCACAAAGGGGTATTCACTGGTTCTCCCAGGTTCGCTCAGGGGCGTCTCAGGGGCTTCATAGTACCTTGGAAGGGGATCGAACCCCCAGTCTTCGAGCCTTTTCGAGTAGATCTCCACCTTACCCGAAGGGGTGTCGAACCCATCCCTCTCGTAATGCCTGTATATTCTGGTCCCCACAAAGGTTCCGATTTTCCTGAATTCCTCGAAGGTCACCCCCGCGGGCTTGAGCACGTAATCCAGGGCCTCCTCCATGTCTCCCCAGGCATATCGGGCAAATCCGAGCCTCCTGGTGAGCTCGTTGAGGATTTCTCCGTCAGACCGGCTCTCACCCACCTGGGCCACCTTCTGCTGGACCGAGGCGATGGGAAAGTGCCATGGCTGCTCCACACTGTCGAACTCGAGGTAGGACCCCACAGGCAGAACCACATCGGCGAGCACGGCCGTGGGCGTCATGAACATGTCCGCCACGGCAAGAAAATCCAACCTCTTGACCGCCTCGTAAGTTCTTTTCGCGTTGGTATACGCGGTGAGCAGGTTGCCTCCCTGCTGATAGACCGCGCGAACCGGGTACGGGTCATCCTCCAGGATCGCCCTTGTGACTCTCTGGGGGAGAGCGTAGTAGATGATGGGCATGAGGTTGTCGCTCATGCTGAGCCGTTGTGCCCTCACCTCGGGCGGGATGTTGTCCTGGCAGACAAACACAGGGTCGCCCTTGGGCAGACCCCCGGGTAGAGACCACTTCACCTCTCCCCCTGGAACACCCAGGTTGCCGGTAATCGCCCTCAGTATGGCGATGGCCCGGCAGGTCTGAAAACTGTTGAGCGTCGTCTCTATTCCGTTTCCCCAGGCGATGTATGCCGGCCTCTCCTTTGCATAGAGGAGTGCTGCCCGCCGAATCGCCTCTTCAGCCACCCAGGTGATCTCCGCGACCCTCCGGGGCGGATATTCCTGAACATGGGCTTCCAGTTCCGCAAAGCCCGTCGTCCACGTATCCACGAAATCCCTGTCGTACAGTCCCTCGTTGATCACCACGTTGATTATCCCCAGGCAGAGGGCCAGATCCGTACCGGGTCTGGGCCGGATCCAGAGGTCGGCTCTCTTTGTCAATCCGTTCTCCAAGGGGTCGACGACTATAATCTTCGTGCCCCTTTGGGCTGCGTTCGAGATCTCCTCGTACTCGGCCACGTTCGTGGCCTCCGGGTTTGTACCCCAGAGCATGATGCACCGGGGCCTGAACACATAGTCAGGGTACGCATAGAAACCGTAGGTGAGCCTCGATGCATTGACCCCCGGGACAAAACAGACAGGAGCAGGCGATGAAATGTTGGGCGACCCGAATATGTTGGCAAACCTGGCCATGTAGTCGTCGGAAAGCCCTTTTGAGGCCCCCCTGAGAAAGGCCACGGAAAGGACCCCGTATCTCTCCTTTGTCTTTTCCAGTCCCTCCGCCACCAGCCCGAGGGCCTCATCCCATCCGATTCTCCGCCACTTGCCCTCCCCCCTCCTGCCGGTCCTCCTCAGGGGATACCTGAGGCGCCCCGGATGATCCAGGTATTCCAGGGATGCCAATCCCTTGGGGCACAGCCTCCCCTTGCTCATGGGATTTTCGGGGTCCCCCTCCACCTTGACCGGTTTCCCGCCCTTCAGGTGTATGAGCACACCACAACTGTTGTAACAGATCCGACACGTGCTTCTCACCACACCGTTTTTCAAGACCTCTGTCATAGAAAATCCCTCCGATGCTCCGGTAGCGTCGATTCAGGCGCCAGTGAAGGGAAGATATCTCCTCTCCCACACTCAAAACCAGTAAGTCAGGTCTGATCCTCAAGCAGCCATCCCTCAAACAACCGATTCTCTATTCATCGTCCATGGTATAGTACATGAGTTCCACCGTATTCTTCGGTTTCAGAACCAGCCTCCCCCTCCCCACCATTCCGTCAGGCACCTCTTTCACATCAGACGCCTCCGCGAACAGGTCGGGCAGGGGTTCACCCCCTTCTGATTCTCTCTTCCTCCACAGGGCTAGGGCCCTGTCCGGATCCCAGGGAACGACCTCTCTGGGCGGGTCTGCTGGCTTGAAGACCACTGCCGGTCTGGTAATGGAATCCTCCGGCATACCGTCAAGTCTCTTCAGGTTACCGTACTTCTTAGTGATCTCATCCAGAGGACCGAACTCGAGGGCCCTCATCGAACAGCTGAGCACACAGATGGGCTTCAACCCCTGATCGAGCCGATCGACGCACATGTTGCACTTCGACATTGTCGTGCCCGGCCTATCGTCTGCATACTGGGGAGCCCCGTACGGACAGGCCCGCCAGCACCTCCTGCAGCCCCGGCATCTGTCGGTATCTACCAGGACCGCGCCGTACCTTTCCTCCTTGCGGAGCGCTCCCTCCTTGCAGGCCTTCACGCAGACGGGGTCTTCACAGTGGTAGCACATGACGGGGAGCATATACAGCCTCACTCTGGGAAAGGTCCCCCTCTCCCACTGATGGACCCGCATCCACTTGACCGGACCCGGCTGGATATCATGCCACTCCTTGCAGGCGATGGTGCAACTGTTGCAACCTATGCAACGGCTCTGGTCAATGAAGAAGCCGTACTGGGTCATTCCAGTGTTCCTCGGAATCTCCGTACCTGGACGAGACCACTCGCCTTGGCCGGAGTGATACAGCTCTCAAAATCGCCGCCAAGCAGCGTGGAGGGGGATCCGCCAATGTCCGCGCCCGACCGGTGGGGTATGAATTTCCCGCCGTGGCGTATTGCAACCACCCCGGGCATCATTCTCGAGGTCACGTAGGCCGCCATGATCACTCTGCCCCGGTCGTTGTAAGCTTCGACGAGGTCTCCGTCCTTTACGCCCCTGGCCTTTGCGTCGGCCGGGCTAATCCAAATCCTGTGCTGGTAGAGGTGGCCCCTGAGCCATGGGTGATCCCAGAAAAGATAGTGGACCCGGTACCGGCAGTGGGGGCACACGAGCATAAGAGGATAGCGCTTTACAAGGGGGTCGTCCATCCCCCTCACAGGAGACCGGTAGACTGCGGAGGGGGTAAGATCCCCCCAGTCGCTGGGCAGGTTGTCGTAGAGACGGCCAAAGGAGTCGTAGTGCGTGCCTTTGCCCCTGTTCGCCCGGTCTGCAATGTATGTGGAGTAAAGCTCTATCCTCCCTGATCCGGTCTTGAAAGGCTTGCCCTGCTTTATCTGTTCATCCCACCCTGTGAAGGGTTCGTCATCGAGCTCATCGCAGTTGATAAACCTCCCCTTCGTGAAATCCTCCCAAGATGGGACCTGTTTGTTCCGTTCCCTGTAGTAGCTCTCGATCACGTGGTAGCAGTCTCTCAGATACCTCTCCCAATCCCTGTCCCAGCTCTCATCCGTCGTATAGTATTTGAAGAATCTCTTCGGCTCTATGCCGAGTTTCCCGGCCAGCTTGGTATAGACCCACACCCACGGTCTGACCTCACCGGGCGGCTCGACCACTCCAGGGCAGTAATTTATGGACTCAAAACCGCCGTATTGGCTCTGGGTGATGTTCTTCTCCTCCCACATCCAGTCCCGCGCCGGGAGGATGATGTCGGCGTAGCTCGCCGTAGGGGTGATCCTGCTGTGCATGGTGACGACGAATTCCATGCGCTCCATGGCCTCCACCTGGGCCTTGGAAGCGTCGCATGCAGTAACCAGGTGGTCGGAGGCGTGAGGTTTGTTTCCCCCGCCCCAGAAGAGCATCTTGGGATTGAAATCCTTCAGGAGAGAAGGATCCGCTCTGTAGCCCACCATCCTCATGTATTGCTCCGCGGTGAGTTCGCCCTCCTTCACCTTGTCCAGGAGCAGGACGGCCTGGGCCCAGTAGTGGCTGCGGTACATGGTGGGAGCCGTGTACTCTCCGCTCGGCCCCCATGGGATCCTCCATGGAATCGCCCGGTAAGGGCCCATGTGAATCGGCGGCCCCGCACCCGGCACACCCCAGTATCCCATCATGGCCTGCAGCGCCACAAAGGCTCTCACCGTCTGTTCACCCCGGCTCTTTCTGCTCACCCCCCAGTGGCTGTAGAGCCAGGAGGGCTTCACCCTGCCCACCAGTCGGGCAAGGGCTTCGATCGTCTCGGCAGGGACGGCGCATTTCGTCTCCGCCCACCGCGGCGCCTTCTCCACGCCGTCCTCCCGTCCCAGGATGTAATCCCGCCATTTTTCGAACCCGAAAGGCTCGACGTACTTCTCCACGAATTCCCTGTTCCACAGGTCTTCCTTGAACAGGACATGGGCCATGGCCATGTACATGGCGCCGTCCGTGCCGGGCTTGATCGGTATCCACTGGTCGGCGAGGACCGCAGCGGCCACCGTGTATCTGGGATCGATGACGATCACGCGCTTGCCCCTCTCCCGGGCGAGCTTCAAAAACCAGGCAAACTGATAACCAGGGCCGCACGAACCCACCGCCGGGTCGAACCCCCAGATCACGATCAGCTTTGCGTTGGCCAGCATATCAGGCGCCGAACCGGAGGCATACCCTGCATAGTCCCACCCCTTCTCTCCTGCCATGACGTGGGCCATCATTCTGGCGGCGTCGAAGGAACACCAGCCCCAGCTGTCCACCCCCGCGCCCCAAAGGGAGAAGAGCCGCGCCGCGGTCTCGTTTGGCATGTATGGTGTGATGATGGAGTAAGGGCCGTATCGCTCCCTGATCTCGGTCATCTTCCGGGCGATGATCGATAGGGCCTCCTCCCACGAGATCCTGAGATACTTCCCCTCCCCCCGTCTGCTCGAGGGATCGCGCTTCAAGGGATAGAGAACCCGGTCGGGGAAGTAGATGTACTTGTGAAAAACCAGACCCCGGGTACACGGCCTTCGCTGGAGGCGGACCCTCCCGAGATCCTCCTCGGAGAGGACCTCGTCTTCCCGGCCGATGCCCGTGTTGTACCGATCGTCGGGTTCAACAGCAACAACCACGCCGTCTTTGACATGGGCCTTGAAGACACACTGACTGGTACTGCCGCAGTTGCACAGGCAGGTCGTGTAGACAGCCCTTTCTCCCTTGAGCGAGGCCGCACCGTCGGCAGGCACCACCGAGTTCCCTCCTGCGGGCCGATCAATCGAACCGGTCCGGGAAAAGCCACTCCATTTCAAATTCTCTTCAGGGCCTTGACGATTCTCTCCGGTGTCAGAGGAAGCTCCGTGATCCTGACACCAAGGGCGTCACGAACGGCGTTGGCAACAGCAGGCGCCACGGAAACACACGAAGGCTCGCCGATGCCCTTGGCCCCGAACGGACCGGCCCCGTCTCCTGACTCGAGAACGATCGTCTCCACATCCGGTGCATCCAGAGAAGTGGGAATGATAAACTCAGAAAAAGAGGGGGTAAGGGTGATACCATTCTCAAGGATGATCTCCTCTGTCAGCCCATAGCCCAAACCGTACAGAGCACCCCCCTCGAGCTGGCCTTCCACGCTCAGGGGGTTGATGGCCTGGCCGACGTCGTAGCACGAGACGAGCTTGAGCACTCTCACCTTCCCGGTCTCCGTATCGACTGCAAGCTCGACTCCGTGCGTCCCGAAGGTGAAGTCGGGGAATACCTGGCCCTGGCCAGTCTTGAAATCCATCAGTTCTCTGAAGGGAGCGTTGAACTGGGCTGCATTGAAGAGGGGGATCCCTGCGGCGGCACATGCCTTGACCACCGTGGCCAGCGCGAGAGACCGGTCCGGCTCGTTTTTTACAAAGATCTTTTTCTCTTTGAGATCGAGCTCCTCGGGTCTAGCCTCCAGCAGCTCCGCCGCCTTACCGAGCAGGTTTTTCCTCACCTCTGTGGCGGCTTTCAAGGTAGCGTTTCCGGACATGTAAAGCTGGCGGGTAGCCGTGGTGGTGCCCGCTATGGGAGTCAGGGCCGTATCGCCGATAAACACCTCTACCTCTTCCATGGGAACACCCAGGACCTCGGCCGCAATCTGCGCCAGAGAGGAGGCCTGCCCTCCGCCTATGTCCTGAACGCCGCAGCGGACCGTGACGCTCCCGTCCATTTCGATGCTCACGTAAGACCTGGAGGTATCATGGAGGAAGACCATCCTGCCGTAGCTCATCATGCCCGAGGCTATTCCCTGGCCGATCTTTTCGGTGGGAGACGCCGGCTCGGAGGGTTTGCCCAGGGCTTCCAGGGCCTTTTCCGCGGTCTCCGGAAACGCCACATAGTGATCCAACACCCGTCCTGTGGCCATGGCTTCCCCCTTCTTGAGATAGTTCCTCCTCCTGAATTCCAGGGGGGAAAGACCGAGCCGGTGGGCGAGTTCATCCATCTGCGATTCATAGGCAAAACAGATCTGGGGACATCCAAATCCTCGGTTGGCACTGGTGAAGGTGTTGTTTGTCAATACCGTCGTGGTATCCACCTTCACATGGGGTATGTCATAAGGTCCCGTCGCACTGACCGTGGAATAGAGCAACACCCAGGGACTGAGATAGACATAGGCTCCCGCGTCGGAGACGAGATCCGCCTCAAGGGCCATGAGCTTCCCATCCCTTGTCGCTCCGGTCCTGTATCTCATGACATAGGGATGGCGTTTGCTCGTGGAGAGAATCGCCTCTTCTCTCGTGTAGGTGAGCTTCACCGGCCTCTGTGTCTTCCACACGAGAAGGGCCAGATAGGTCTCCACCGTGATGTCCTCCTTGTTGCCGAATCCACCCCCCACCATTGGCGCTATCACCCGGACCCGGTTGTGGGGGAGCCCCAGCACCTCGGCTATGCCCCGGAAGTGCTCTATGACCTGAGTGGCAGCCCGGATGGTGATGACGCCGCTGTCGTCCATCCAGGCGACACCCGAGTGCGGTTCCAGGAAGGCATGGTCAACAAAGGGAACCCGGTAGGTGTTCTCTACGATGACATCCGACTTGGAAAACCCCTCTTCGATGTCCCCCTTTCTCACCTTGTAGCTGCAGATAACGTTGTTCTCCGACTCACCCACCTGGTAGGCGCCGGGTTTCATCGCCTCGATCGGGTCGAACACCCCGGGCAGAGGCTCGTACTCGACCTTGATCCGCCTGACGGCCTCCTCCGCTGTCTTGAGGGTCTCCGCCGCTACCAGGGCCACACCCTCGCCCATGAACCTGACCTTCTTGTCCGCCAGCACCCGGTAAAGCCCTTCGAACCCGCCCACCTCATGGGTCTGTCCGAAACGGGTAACCGTCTCGTTGTTGGGCACGTCCTTGGCCGTCATCACGGCCACGACGCCTTCGAGCTTCTCGGCCTCGGTCGTGTCTATGGAAAGAATCCGTGCCGCAGGATAGCGGCTTCTGAGGACCTTTGCATGGAGCATCCCGGCCAAGGCGTAGTCCTCGGCGTATTTCGTCTTTCCATAGACCTTGTCGCAGGCATCATGCCGAGGCATAGGTTTACCGATAATCTCGTAATCAGACCGGAACGGCCTGTCTGTAACGCGTATATCCGACATGGTCCTCCCCCCCGGTTAGGGCTGCCCTTTGAGGGCGGCATCTTCGATTGCCTGAACGATCTTCTTGTATCCCGTGCAACGGCACAGGTTTCCTGAAATCGCCTCTCGAACCTCTTCCCGGCTCGGCCTCTGATTTCGATCGAGAAGAGCCTTGGCCGAGATGATCATGCCCGGTGTACAGAACCCGCATTGAATGGCCCCGTGTTCAACGAAACTCCTCTGGAGGGTGTGGGGGTTCTGCTCCGTGCCGATCCCTCGAACCGTGGTGACCCGCTTTCCGTCCGCCTGGATGGCCAGGGTAAGGCACGCGTTTACCGCCTTGCCGTCCACCAGGACGGCACAGGCCCCACAGTCTCCCTTTCCGCAGCCGTTTTTCACCTCTGTTGCCCCGAGCTTCTCACGGAGGACCTCTAACAGGGTCTCCCCGGCCTCCACCTCCAGCCGGTGTTGCTCGCCGTTGAGTTCAATCTCAATCGGATAGGTTTTCATCGCCTCTTCCTCCTTGTAACAGGGCCTGCTCGATCGCCCTCTTGATCAGCACCGAAACGACCATCTCCCGGTACCTGGCAGAGGCCCGAATGTCGCTGATCGGGGAGATCTCCTCCTTGGCAAGTTCAGAGCATCGGTTGATCACCTCGGTGTCGACTTTCTTGCCCGAAAGCAGTTCCTCCACTCGAGAGGCCCGAATCGGCGTAGGTGCCACGGCTCCCAGGGCCACACGGGCCCTCCGGCAGACATTGCCGTCCATCTCCATCATCACGGCCACACTCGCCACTGATATGGCCATGGCGTTTCTGAGACCCAGCTTTATGAAACTCCCCCTGCCGGGGTCTTCCGGCTTGGGAAAAGAGATCTCCGTGATCAGCTCATCCTCATCCAACGCGGTCTTGCGCGGTCCAAGAAAAAAACGGTCCAGAGGGATCTCTCTCCCCTTTGACCTCCCGCCCTCTGTGCGAACCGAAGCCCCCAGGGCCAGCAGGGGAGGTGCCGTGTCGGCAGCAGGCGAGGCGTCGGCCAGATTGCCCCCGATGGTTGCACGATTGCGGGTCAGGGGGTTGCCCAGTCGGCGGGCAGCCGATGAGAGTATCGGGCTTACGAGCCGAATGAACCCGGATGAGGCGATCTCCGATATGGTAACGAGGGCACCGATTCTCACCCGGCCGTCCTCTTCACCCATGATTCTGAGGTCACCGTCCAACCCGCTCAAATCGACAATGGCCTCCGGCTCCACCTTGCCCGAACGCATGTCCGGTATGAGATTAGTTCCGCCGGCGATCAGCCGGGCACGTCCCTTCCACTTGCCCATGACCTCGATCGCCTCTCTCACGCCTCTCGGCCCGAAATATAGTACCTCTGTCATAGCGATCTTCCCCTTCCCCAGGGAGGCCTAGGCCCCCCCTGAGATCTTAACTTCCGGTCTCATCTATTTCCCTCCGAGAAGGGCCTCCATCTTCCTCACCGCATCTGCTGCATCGAATCCCACGGCATCGGCCCCGATCTCATCGGCAAATTCCTGGGTCACAGGGCATCCACCGACAATCACCTTGACTCTGTCACGGAGCCCCTCCTCTTTGAGTTTCTCTATCACCGTGCCCATCTCCTGAATGGCCAGGGTGAGAAGGCTCGACATGCCCACACAGTCGGCATCATGCTCCCTGGCGGCCTTGACAAAGGTCCCCTCATCCACATCGATGCCCAGGTCTATCACATCGTATCCGTTGGCCTGAAGAACCGCAGCAACCACGGATTTGCCGATATCGTGGATATCTCCCTTCACTGTTCCCATAACGATCTTGCCGAGGCTCTTTCTCACGCCCCCCTGGGCCTTGATCCTTTCGTCCAGAATGGCCACGCCCTCCTTCATGACATCCGCCGCCATGATCAGCTCCGGGAGAAAGACCCGGCCTTCGCCAAAATCGTCTCCAACCTGGATGATCCCCTTTCCAAGACCCTTCTCGATCGCCTCGATGGGATCCATCCCCTTGGCCAGGCCCTCGTTGACCAGGCGGATACATTCGTCCTTCTCTCCATTCACAATCGTTTCGGCGAGTCTGTCGAAATACTCCTTTCCCACTGCTTCAGCCATTTCAGTCCTCCTGGTACGCAACTCCCCTTCTCGGGAGTCCGTCGGTCATATCGCTATTCTGGTGGATTGTCCGAGTTTCCCACATCCCGCTTCTTGACGAAATCGAGATAATCGTCGATCTCCTTTCTCACCTCCACGGGCACCGGAGACCGGTGGGTGTCGAGAATCTCGAGAGCCTTCTGCCTGGCCTTCTCCAGCAGCTCGGTGTGCCCCCGCTCCCAGGTCTCAAAGAAATCCCTGTTGCTGAGCTCGGGAATCAGAAACTCCTCCCTGTACCATTTCCGGGTATGGGGTTCTTTGAGGTAGCTGCCAGGCAGGGGGCCCACCTTGAGAATCTCATCCACGGCCATCCTCTCCTCATCCACCCTGATGCCCTTGAGATACTGGCCGATGAAGGAGACCACCTCGTTGTCTATGCACATATGGGCCCAGTCCACGAAATTGAACCCGGCCATCCCGCCTATGTCCCAAATCAGACTGATTCCACTCAAGGCATAGTTGTAGTTCTTGAGGGCGCTCTCATAGGCCGCCTGTTCGTCAGCCTCGCACGAGTCGTTGATGGTGAAACCCACGCAGGGCACCCCGTAGTACTTCGCCATTGCGGCGATCCCGCCCCCCACGGTCCCGTATTCGGGATTCCCAAAGGACCAGAGGCCTGTCCGCATGTCCATGGATGGATTGAAGCTGCAGAAACACAGAGGGTGGCCGGGCCGGTAAGCCTGAACCTGGACGACCAAGGAGAGGGTCTCCGCCACAGCCTGAACCAGCATCCCGGCCAGGGTGGCGGGGCCGGTAGCCCCACCCATGAGAGCGCTGTAAACCGTCACCGGAATACCGGCATCACAGAATCCTATAAGCCAGTCTGTGTAATTCACGTCCACAACCCGGGGAGGGTTGATGATTACATGGCCGAGAACGTGGGGTTTCTTCTTCAGCTGGTCGGCCCCGCCAGCAGCGATCTCCCAGAGCCTGATCAGATCCGAGACCTCATGCTCTGCTCCGGTATTGTAGACCCATGTCATCCCTTTTTCGGTGTTTTTCAGCATCTCCCCCACCAGCATCTGGGAGTTGCATATCTTGGGCTCGTCAAAGAGCCACATGACCGACTTGTAGAGGCCGTGGACGTTCTCAAGGGCGTCCGCCATCAGAGCCCCCTCCACCGCATCCTTGCGGGTGGCCTTTCGCCTCTCCCCGGTCCGGATATCCCGGAGGTAGCGCCCGGTGACTGTCGCGAAGTGCACCTCACCGTTGCCTATGACCACGTCATTTTGGGGATTCCGGCCGTAGATGGTGAACTGGCTCGGGCAGGTTTCAAAGGCTTTCATCACCACCTTTTCAGGGATCTTGACCATCTTCCCGCCCTGCTCCAGCTTGCAGCCCACCTTCTCGAACATCTTTGCGGCCCTGGGATCGTCGCAGCGCATCCCCCCCTCTTCCAGCACACGTACGGCTGCCGCATGGATCATCTTGCACTCGTCATCCGTGATGGGATACGTCGATCCCACCAGCTTTCCCGTAAAGCCCTTCATCATAGTGCCTCCTTCTCGCTTTTCGTTCAAACAGGATTTCCTCTTCGACTTTAGAGCAACACCAACACAGGTACCGCCGGACCTTCGATTCCCGAATCAAAAAGAGGGAGGTGTAATCGCCCAGATCGCCCTCACCTCTGTATCGCCCACGTTTTCCCACCGGTGGGGAATCGAGCTGTCGTAGTAGATACTGTCTCCTGCTTCCAGGATAATCTCCTTGCCGCCGATCGTACCCTTGTATCTACCCTCCAACACGATCCCGCATTCTTCGCCCTTGTGCGAATAGGATTCCTCCGCCTTTGCACCCACCGGATAGCGAAGATAGATGAACTCGATCCTGTGCTGCAGATCCGGGCACAGCATCTCATAGTTGGCCCCCCAGGGCATGATCAGCTTCTTCCGGCGCCCCTGACGAACGACCATGACTCCACCCGAATTCACGTCGTTTCTGTTTATGGACGCCGCAGAGGCGTCGGTGTCGTTCTCAGCAAACATTCTCGATATGGGAATGCCGAAGGCATCGGCTATCCTCTGGAGGGTCGTCACGGTAGGTACCGAGATATTCCTCTCTATCTGACTCAGGAGACTCTTGGAAACCCCTGACCTCTGGGATAGTTCATTGAGGGTCGTTCGCCTCTCCCTGCGCAGAGCTTTCACCTTCTCGCCAATCTTCATCTCTCCATTCCGTTTCCACCCGTCGACCACGTCCGCATGCCGCACATCACGGGTCCCGGACCGGCTATCCTGCCCCCCTTATCCTCTCGGTCCGCCTCGTCAGGAAGTGGAGCGACAGCAAAAGCAAGACGGAGAAGGCTATGAGGAGCGAGGCCACCGCAGAGATCGTCGGGTTTATAGCTATCCGAATGCCGTCCCACATCTGTTTGGGCAAGGTCGGCTTGCTTCCGCACAAGAACATGGCAACGACCACCTCGTCAAAGGAGGTGATAAAGGCAAAGAGGGACCCGCTCACGATGCCCGGCCATATCAATGGGAAGGTGACCTTGATGAAGGTGACCAACCGGTTGGCGCCCAGGCTGAGCGCGGCCCGCTCAAGGGTGATATCGAAGCCCTGGAGCGTAGCCGTCACATTCACCACCACAAAGGGAATGGCCAGCGCGGTGTGGGCAAGAACCAGGGCCCAAACGGTTCCGACAAGGTGAAGTCTCGCGAAGAAATAATAGGCGGCTACCGAGGTTATGATGACGGGAATGATAAGAGGAGACAAAAGCAGCCCATAGACCAACCTCTTGCCCCTGAAATCACCCCGGACGATGGCAAAGGAGGCAAGCGTTCCGAGAACCGTGGCCACGATCATTGTCAGGATACCCACCTGGAAACTCTTTATGGTTGCGTAGATCCAGTTTCGGCTCCCGAAGTAGTCAGCATACCACTGGAGAGAGAAGCTTCTCGGGGGGAACTGGAGGAATTTCGCCGCACTGAAGGATATGGGGATGATCACGAAGACAGGGAGGACCAAAAAAGTGAAGATCGAAGCGCAGAGAAAGTAGAAGACCCACTTCCCCGGTAAGAATCGATGCCTTCCTGTTGCACTACCCATCATGGCCTGAGCCCTTTCGAGCCTCCGCACCCTCAGAGTTGCTCGATCTTGAAAAATCGACTGTATATCAGAAAAAAAACCAGTGTTGCCGCGAGGAGCAACAGGGCCAGAGCCGATGCAAACCCCCACCTTAGAAGGGTGCTGACTTGCTGCTCGATTACCATCGAGATCATGATGCTCTTTCTTCCCCCGAGAAGAGCCGGTGTAATGAAAAAACCGAGGGAGTATATGAAAACCAGGAGCGAGCCCGCGCCCACTCCAGGTAGGCTGAGAGGTAGAAAAACACGAATAAAGGCCTGGAATTTATTGGCTCCGAGGCTTTCGGCAGCCCTGGGCAGTCCGCGATCGATTCCTTTCATGACGCTGTACATGGCCAAGACCATAAAGGGGGTCATCATCTGTATCATTCCCACGTTGACGGCAAAAGAGTTATGGAGCAACCTAGCCGGGGAGTGCAGAATCCCGAGACTCATGAGTATACTGTTGAACACCCCGCGCCTCCCCAGCAGGACCATCCAGGCATAGGTCCTGACCAGGAGGCTGGTCCAGAAAGGAATAATGACCATGATCATCAAGAGATTTCGAGTTCCCTCCGAAACCTCACAGAGAAGGTAGGCAATAGGATAACCCAAGAGAACGCAGACCACGGTCACCGTAAAACTTATCCTGAAGGTGATCCAGAGCACCTTGAGATAGACGTCTGTGCGAAAAAGATCGATAACGTTCTTCAGGGTAGGACCAGGATCGAGAAAGGTCTTTGAAAGAAAAACGACGATCGGATAGAAAAAGACCAGGCCGAGGAGAATGACACTCGGCAACAGAAAGGCCCATCCGTATTGCGTCGGCTCTCTTGAAGTCCCCATCCGTTAGATCACCTGCCTGCCGGGCCCGAGGGCTCTGGCCGATCAGAAAGAGACAACACCGGTTTCGACCTCCAGGAGGCTCTCTTCGGGCAGCATCCGGCAGACGGCCGGAGGGAAACTGCCCGAAGGGTTGCCTCTCTACTCACGACCTACTTGAGAAGCCAGCTCTCCCATCTCTGCTGGAGTTCCTCGGCTCGATCCGCCCACCACTCCGCATCGGGTATCCAGGTCATCCCCTCGTACTGGGGAGCCGTGGGAAGCAGGGCCGCCACCTCCGGCTTGATATAGTCGAAGGCCCTCCTGTTGATGGGACCGTACTGCATGGCCGCATTGAACATGGCCTGCGGCTTCGGCCTTGTGCAGAAGGCCAGGAACTTCATGGCTTCCTTGACCTTCTTGGTGCCCTTGGTAATCACGAGCCATTCGATATTCACGCTCGCCTGGTCGAAGCTGAGGCCTGCCGGGGCCCCGTCCTTTATGATGTTTGCTATCCGCCCGCTGTAGGCATAGGTCATGTCCACTTCGCCGTCGGTCAAGAGCTGTGCCGGCTGGGCGCCTTTCTTCCACCAGACCGTGACGTACTTCTTGATTCTGTCCAGGCTCCGGAAAGCCCTGTCCACGTCCAGGGGATAGAGCTTGTCCATGGGCACCCCGTCGGCCAGCAGGGCTATCTCAAGCATGTCGTAGGGACCGTTGAAAAGGGCCCGTGCGCCTGGGAACTTCTTCACATTCCAGAAATCCGCCCAGTTCCTCGGGTGGTTGTCTCCAGGGTACTTCTCGGTGCTGTATGCCAGAGCCCCTGCCCAGAACTCTATGCCCACTGCATAGGGATGAACCGCCCCTGGGAGTAAGTCGGTCTTGTCGATCACCGAGTAGTCGAGAGGTTCGAAAAGGCCTGCCTTCAGCCCCCGCCGCAGCATCCTGTCCTCGATGTCAACCACGTCCCACTCGATATTCCCCGTATCCACCATGGCCTTTATTTTTGCGAAATTGGGATAGGACGTCACGACCACCTTGATGCCCGTCTCCTTTTCAAAAGGTTCTACCATGGCTTTGATCACGTTCTTCTCGTAGGTTCCCCCCCACGATGAGAGGACGATCTGCTTGGCCGCCCCATAGGCAGATCCCGCAACCAGGAAGACCCCAGCCACGAAAAGACAAACAACCCACTTTCTCGCATCTCTCTTCATTTCATCCTCCTTTCTCCTACAGATCTATTAAGGAGTCGCTCCTCTTGTCTCTCACCCCCTTTCCTTGCAGCCCCTTCAGCCGCCGGATCACAACAGAGAGTAATCCAACCCCAGTTCCACCAACTCCTTCCTTATTCTCTCGTAAATCTCCTGGTACTCCTCGGTCGGTCTGACCCGCTCCAGGTCGTAGATCTCCCCGAACTTCTTGCCCAGAGGGGCCCGGGGTATTTCCTTCTCGTATCTGGACAAGAGGTCTTTCACGATCCGGTTGGCCTGATCCCTGGACATGCCCATTCGTGCCGCTATGTGCCCCACCTCGGCACCCGTTCTTATCTCCAATGAGGAGACCCGCTCCGGGTACTTGTCCCTGGCGATTCCTCCCAGCACGAGGTTACCTCCGGAAACCGTGGAAACAAGGGCGTGGGCGGCCATCTCATAAAAGAGCATGTCCGTCGCCGGGCCGGCAGCGGCCATGGCCACAGAGAGGTTGACAAGATGGGTGTTCCTGGCGATCGCCTGGCAATAGACGCTGACCAGCCAGAGCATCCCGGCGCTGGTGTTGCACACCTGGTGGATGTCGATGGGAAAGGGTATATGGTAGTCCGCTCTGAAGGCGAGCAACCCCAGGAAGAAATGGGCGATCAGGGTCACCATCGTTCCCTCGGGTCCACCTGCGTATCCGCCCATCAGCGGACCATAGAGGCCTGCAATGCCGGCACCGATTTCCAGTTGAAAGGGAACCTTGTTCATTCTCGCGAAATCGACCTTGAGCTCTGCGATGACCCCGTTCTGAGTGACATCGCCTCTCAGGGCCCCGAACTCCCGCCGAGCAGCCGCAAGAATGGCGGCCGTACTCTCCGCACAGGAGATAAGGGCGTATATGCCGAGCCCGGGTCTCCCTGCCAGCCGTGCCGCCTCACGCCTCTTGGAGACGTCCCAGATGGCGGCTGCCACCTCGATAGGATGTCCCGCCCTGATGGGAATCCCCCGGAAGGAAGAGAGCAGGGAAGGGCCACAGAAGCTGTCGGCCAGGGGTTCCATGGCCAGACTCTGGCAGACCTTGACAAAGAGCTCTTCCGGCACCGGGACACCCAATGCGGAAAAAGTGCAGGAGGGATCACGACCGTCCTCCACTTTCCTTGCCCTGGAAACCCTCTGGTCCTTACCTTCACCCCAGACATAGTAATCCGGGGCATTGCTCAGAACCTCTTCCACCTCCTCCCGGCTGAATCGGGCCACTCTCCCCGTATCGAGGCAATAGAAGCCGAGGTCGACGAAGAGATCCATGGCTGCCTCAAAAGCCCTGTCGGCGAGCCCGTCATCGCTCGGAACTATTCGATCCCGATCAAAATGGATATCGTACCGCTTTATGAGGTCTGAAACCTTCTGCCAGAGAAGAAGATCGTAGTCGGACTCCTTCATCCTCTGGCCCTTATCGCAACGTTCCACCACATCCCAGAAGTCAATCATCTCGTCAAGCCCCCTCTCTCCGACAGCCACACACTCCTGTTCATTGCCGTTCATGGCCCCAACTACTCCACGACGATTCCGTCAGTCCAGCGCCATCCGACCCTCACCCTGTCGCCCCTGCGGTGGTGCTCGATCCCTGTCATGTTGGAGATCTTCAGTGACAGGACCTGACCTTCGACCGTCTTGACCTTGTATCGACGGATCTCGCCCAGATAGATCTCCTCTTCTATGATTCCCTCGACCATGTTCCAGCCTCTAGGGGTTTCACCCCCGGCGAGAAAGGTCAGCTTTTCCGGCCTCAGAACCGTGCAGACCCTCTTCCCCATCCCGGCCTCAAACCCTCTGGCAACGGTATTGAACGTGATCCCCCTATCCGAGGTGACCTCCAGGGAGTCTCCATCCCGACCCGTTACCTGCCCCTCCAGAAAGTTCGACTCTCCGATGAAGCCTGCCACGAATCGGTTGGCGGGGCTTTCGTAGAGTTCTTCGGCCGATCCCACCTGCTCTATGCTCCCGTTGTTCATGACAACGATTCGATCACTCATGGTAAGCGCCTCACTCTGGTCGTGAGTCACATAGATGGTCGTAATCCTGAGGCGTTCCTGGATGTCCTTGATCTCCAGTTGCATGGCCTCTCTCAGATTCTTGTCCAGCGCCCCCAGGGGTTCGTCCATGAGCACAATGGGCGGATCAAAGACCAGGGCCCGTGCCAAGGCCACACGCTGCTGTTGTCCGCCGCTAAGCTGTTTGGGGTAGCGTTCTTCAAAACCTGAGAGTTTTACCAGTTCCAGAAAACCCTTGACACGTCGCTCGATATCTCCTGGAGCCAGCCTCCTCATCTTCAGGGGAAAAGCGATATTGTCGTATACGGTCATGTGGGGGAAGAGAGAGTAGTTCTGAAAGACGATCCCGAGATTTCGCTTATGGACGGGCCTGGAGAGGATCGACTCGGTGCCGATCCTTATGTCCCCGGCGGTCGGAAAGAGAAATCCTGCGATCATCATCAGTGTCGTAGTCTTTCCCGATCCGCTCGGCCCCAGGAGGGTAATGAACTCACCCTCTTTGATCTCCAGAGAAATGTTGGCCACAGCAACTACACTGCCGAACTCCTTTGTCAGGCCCCTTATCTCGATCGCGGAAGCCTTGCTGGCCACGACCTCCCTGGGAGAATCTTTCCTGTCTTCCTTTCCGCCCATCGACCCCCCGTCACAGCGATCGGCCCTTCCCCTTGAGAAAGACTCCGGGGCTTTCCGGCTGGACTCAAGCCTACCCCCAAGATGGGATATAGGGATTGTTCGATATATAGAACAAATTCGGAAGTATGCTTCTTATAATGTATCCTCTGTCGTTTGTCAAGAGCCGGATTT